>NZ_JBTMMT010000042.1:0-60826 GCF_055517075.1 Micromonospora sp. DSM 43699 | reverse complement strand
CTCCCCCGCCGTCCAGTAACCCCCCACCCCCACCCCCCGCGCCCCCGCCCCGCCCCGTCCCGCCCGGGTGATCAAGAGGTTTGCGGGGATGGAAAGCGCATTCCTGGCCGAAACCTCTTGATCACCGGGGCCGGCGGGGCGGATTTTCAGCTTGGGGACAGGGTCGGGACGGGGGGTTCTCAGGTTCGGCGGTCACTGTCGGTGACGTCAACGCATCACCACCGACGTACTGGAGGAACGATGTCCCGCACCATGTCGAAGAAGCAGGTGCTGGTCGGCCTTGCCGCCGCCGGTGTGCTCGGGGTGGGGATCGCCGCTCCCACGGTGGCCTTCGCCGAGAGTGGCTCCACCCCGACGCCGAGCGTCAGCAGTGCGGCCGACCAGGGCACCGACCGGCAGCAGCAGCGCGCCGACCGGCAGAACGAGTTCGCCGAGGCGCTGGCCACGGAGCTGGGCGTGGACACCGACAAGGTGACCGCCGCCCTGAAGAAGGTGCGCGCGCAGCACAAGGACCAGGTCAAGGGTGACCGGCCGGAGCGCCCGTCGGCCGAGGACCGGCAGGCGAAGCTGACCGAGCGGCTGGCCCAGGCGGTCAAGGACGGCAAGCTCACCCAGGAGCAGGCCGACGCGATCACCAAGGCCGTCGAGGCCGGCGTCTTCCCGGGTCCGGGTGGCCGAGGCCACCACGACGGCCCGGCGGGTACGCCCGGCAGGTGACCCACCTTCGGCCCGCCCGACCCGGCGGGCCGAAGATCAACGCAGATGGGCCGAAGTTGCGGTGTCCGATGCACCGGGACACCGCAACTTCGGCCCCTTGCATCAGGCGGTGCCCGCCGGGGAGAAGACACCGAGGTGGTTGCCCGACGGGTCACGCAGCAGGGCGAGGGTCAACCCGCCCGGCGTGGTCCGGGGCGGCGTCAGCACCGTGCCGCCCGCCGTCTCGGCCCGGCGGCACGTCTGCGTCACGTCGGTCACCTCGGCGTAGAGGATCGCGTAGCCGGGGGCGCCCTCGGCGATGGCCCGGATGCCTCCGCCGATGCCCGCCGGCTGTCCCGCGCCGGTCGTCCGGTAGGAACCACCCTCGGCCGTACCCTCCTCGACGAAGGTCCAGCCGAACAACTCCGCGTAGAAGCCTTGCACCTCGTCCGGCCGGTCGGTGCCGATCTCGAACCAGGTGATGGGTGTGCTGGTCACGCGTCGCCTCCTGTTCCCCTGCCGGCCGGGCGGCCGGTGGGTTCGGGAGCCAGCCTCCCGGGCGTCCGCGACAGCGTCCTGTCGGTGTTTACGGAAAGAGCCGGCCCGTCGTCGGCACCGGACTCCGGCCGGGCACCAGGCCGACGGGTGTCGCTCCTGACGGTCGGCATGACGACGCCGGGCGATCCGCCCCGGGACTCACTCCTCGCACCCGGGTCGGCTGCTCACACCAGGGTCAGTCGGCGCACCCGCTCGGGCGGGACATCCAGCTCGGTCGGGGAGAACTCCCGGGTCACCCGCTCCGGCAACGCCTCCACCCCGCAGATCCGGTCGGTACGGAAGCAGCGCAGCCCGTCGCGGAGCCGGCACCAGGCCAGCAGGTACCAGTGCCGGCTGTTGCCCAGGTAGCCCAACGGCTCGACCTCACGCGACGAGACCACACCGCAGCGGTCGGCGTACCGCAGGCGGAGCACCCGGCGGGCGGAGACCGCGTCGGCGACGACAGCCGGGACGGAGGTGGTCGGCCCGGTGCCGACCAGCAGCACCCGGCCGGCGAGCAGGCGTGCGTCGGCGGCGTCGGCGGCCGGCAGCACCGCCAGCAGTTTGCGCAGCGCGGTGCCGCCCGCCACGGCGAACGGGGTGCCGGCGAGCCCGTGCAGGGCCACCGCCATCGCCACCGCCTCGGCGGCGGTCAGGTTGACCGGTGGCAGGGTGTGCGACCGGTCCACCACGTAACCGCCGGTGCGGCCGGGCTCGGCCCAGATCGGCACGCCGGTGCCCTGGAGGGCGATGATGTCCCGTTCGACGGTGCGGGTGCTCACCTCGAAGCGGGCGGCCAGCCAGCGGGCGCTGCGCGGCCGGGGTGACACCGCCCGCAGCTCCTCCACCAGGGCATAGAGACGATCCGTCCGGTTCACCCCCGCACACTACGACGGGGGTACGACGAACCGGCCGGTCGACAGGTGGGGCCGGACGCGGACGCAGCCGGCCCGTCACCCGGACCGCCCCCAGCGGGACGGCGCAGGCCACGGGCCGGATTCAGGCGGTGCAGGCGTGTGGCCGCAGGGTCAGGCGATGCAGGCGCAGACGATCAGGGCCGCGCCGAAGTGGGTGGCGGCGCTGACCCGGGCCGCCGGGTGCGGCTCGTCCGCGCAGATCACCTCGCCGAGCCGGCCCGGGGTGAGCAGGTCCAGGACGCCGAAGGCCAGCGCCATGACGGCCAGCCCGATCAACCCGAAGACCACCGTCGAGGCGAGCCCCTTGGCGAAGTCGTCGTAGCTGGTCACGATCGCGGTGAACACGATGCCGGCGACACCGAGCTGGTTGGCGGCCAGCAGCAGCCCGGCGTTGCCGTTGCGGCGTACCCAGATCAGCTCGCGCAGCTTGCCCGGGGTGAGCAGGTCGACCAGCACGAAGCCGGCCGCCATCAGCGCCACCCCGACGACACCGAACACGACGCTCTGCCATGCTCCGGTGAGCAGATCCTCCAGCACCGACGGCCTCCCGACCTCCTGCGCCCGGCACGGCTGCCGGCACGGTGATCGAGACGATAGCGGCACCGCGCCACCCCCGATACCCCCCGGCCAGGCCGGAGCCCGGACCATCGGCAGATCCGGGGCCCCGACGGCCCGACCTCGCCGGATCCGAGCCGCCGGGGCCCCGGGTCCGAACGGCCCCGGGGCGGCGGGTGCGGCGGGTTACAGCGACAGGTAACGCTGCCGCTCGTACGGGGTGACCTCGCGGCGGTACTGCTCCCACTCGGCCCGCTTGTTGCGCAGGAAGAAGTCGAAGACGTGCTCGCCGAGCACCTCGGCGACCAGTTCCGAGCCGGCCATCACGTCGATCGCCTCGGACAGGTTCTCCGGCAGCGCCTCGTAGCCCATCGCGCGGCGCTCGGCGCTGGTCAGCGACCAGACGTCGTCCTCCGCGCCGGGCGGCAGCTCGTAGCCCTCCTCGATGCCCTTCAGGCCGGCGCCGAGCATCACCGCGAACGCCAGGTAGGGGTTGGTCGCCGAGTCCAGCGAGCGGACCTCCACCCGGGCCGAGTTCGGCTTGCCGTACGCGGGGACGCGGACCAGCGCGGACCGGTTCAGGTGCCCCCAGCAGACGTACGCCGGGCTCTCGGTGATCCGGTCCGGCAACGCCTGCGGGAACAGCCGCTTGTACGAGTTGACCCACTGGTTGGTGACCGCGGTGTATTCCCGGGCGTGCATCAGCAGACCGGCGATGAACGACTTGGCCACCTTCGACAGCTTCATCGGGTCGCCGGAGTCGTGGAACGCGTTGCGCTCCCCCTCGAACAGCGACAGGTGGGTGTGCATGCCGCTGCCCGGCTGGTCGGTGAAGGGCTTCGGCATGAAGCTGGCCTGCACCCCCGTGGAGAGCGCCACCTCCTTGACCACGTGCCGGAAGGTCATGATGTTGTCGGCGGTGGTCAGCGCGTCGGCGTACCGCAGGTCGATCTCCTGCTGGCCGGGGGCGACCTCGTGGTGGCTGAACTCGACCGAGATGCCGATCCGCTCCAGCGCCAGCACGGCCTGGCGGCGGAAGTCCCGCGCCACCGCGTGCGTGGTGTGCTCGAAGTAACCGCCGGTGTCCACGGCGGTCGGCACCGAGCCGTCCTGCGGGCCGTTCTCCAGCAGGAAGAACTCGATCTCGGGGTGGGTGTAGAAGGTGAAGCCCTTCTCGGCCGCCTTGGACAGCATCCGGCGCAGCACGTGCCGCGGGTCGGCCCAGGACGGGCCGCCGTCGGGCAGCAGGATGTCGCAGAACATCCGGGCGCTCTCGCCGCTGACTCCACCCTCGAACGGGAAGACCTGGAAGGTGGTCGGGTCCGGCATGGCGACCATGTCGGACTCGAAGACCCGGGCGAAGCCCTCGATGGCCGAGCCGTCGAACCCGATGCCCTCCTCGAAGGCGGCCTCCAGCTCCGCCGGAGCGACCGAGACGCTCTTGAGCGTGCCCAGCACGTCGGTGAACCACAGCCGGACGAAACGGATGTCCCGCTCTTCCAGCGTACGGAGGACGAACTCCTGCTGACGGTCCACTTCCCCAACCCCTCGCGCGACGTACGTCCGGCACCGGGCGGCCGATCCGTCCTGACCGCCCAGTCTTCCCCGGCCTGGTTAAGCAGACGTTACGCGACCTGCTGCCGCTCGTCCTGCGGTGTCCCGACCGACGGATCAGCGGACGGCCCCGCCACCCGCACCCGGCCGGCCGGGGACCGGAAAAGGGTGGCCGTCGTCTCGTCGGAGCGGCCTGATTGACCGGCAGCCGCTGGGGCAAGATGAGGGCATGCCCACCCTGCGTCTGGCCCTGTGCCAGGTCAACCCGACCGTCGGCGACACGGCCGGCAACGCCGAGCTGATCCGCGCCTGGACCCGTCGGGCCGCCGACGCCGGTGCCCAGCTCGTCGCGTTCCCGGAGATGGTGCTCACCGGCTACCCGGTCGAGGACCTGGTCTTCCGCCGTTCCTTCGTCGCCGCCTCGCAGGCCGCGCTGCGCCGGCTCGCCGCCGACCTGGCCGCCGACGGCCTCGGCGACCTGCCGGCCGTGGTCGGCTACCTGGACGCCGACGGTCCGCCCCAGGTCAGCGGGGACGCCCGGCCGGGTCGGGGGGCCCGCAACGCCGCCGCGCTGCTGCACCGGGGCGAGGTGGTGGCCCACTACTTCAAGCACCACCTGCCCAACTACGGCGTCTTCGACGAGGACCGCTACTTCGTGCCCGGGGACACCCTGACCGTGGTCCGGGTCGGCGGGGTGGACGTGGCGCTTACCATCTGCGAGGACCTGTGGCAGGCCGGCGGCCCGTTCGCGGTGGCCCGGCAGGCGGGTGTCGGCCTGGTGGTCAACATCAACGGCTCGCCGTACGAGTTGAACAAGGACGACGTCCGGTTGCCGCTGGTGCGCCGCCGGGCCGTCGAGGCCGGTGCCCCGATCGCGTACGTCAACATGGTCGGCGGCCAGGACGAGCTGGTCTTCGAGGGCGACTCGATGATCGTCACGGCCGACGGGGACCTGCTCACCCGCGCGCCGCAGTTCGTCGAGCACCTGCTGGTGCACGACGTGGAGCTGGCCGGGGCGGGCCCGCACGCCGCCGACACCGAGGACCTCGCCGACGGGATGCGGGTGGTACGTCGTACCGTCGAGGGGATTCCGGCGGCACCGACCGGGCCGGCGGCCGACGGCGGTCTGCTGGCGCCGGTCGCCGACGAGGCCGAGGTGTGGCACGCGCTGGTGCTGGGCCTGCGCGACTACGTCGACAAGAACCGGTTCCCCTCGGTGGTGCTGGGCCTGTCCGGCGGGATCGACTCGGCGGTGGTGGCCGTGCTGGCGGTCGACGCGCTCGGGCCGCAGCGGGTGGTCGGCGTCTCGCTGCCCAGCCAGCACTCCTCGGAGCACTCCCGGGCCGACGCCGAGGACCTCGCCAAGCGGACCGGCCTGGACTACCGGGTCGAGCCGATCCAGCCGATGGTGGACACCTTCCTGGCGAACATCTCGCTGTCCGGGGTGGCGGTGGAGAACCTCCAGGCCCGGGTCCGCGGGGTGATCCTGATGGCACTGTCCAACCAGGAGGGCCATCTGGTCCTCACCACCGGCAACAAGAGCGAGCTGGCGGTCGGCTACTCGACCCTCTACGGCGACTCGGTCGGCGGCTTCAACCCGGTCAAGGACGTCTGGAAGACGCTGGTCTGGCGGCTGGCGAAGTGGCGCAACGCCGATGCGGCCCGGCGGGGTGAGACCCCGCCGATCCCGGAGAACTCCATCGGCAAGCCCCCGTCGGCCGAGTTGAGCCCCGGCCAGCTCGACAGCGACAACCTGCCCGACTACGACGTGCTGGACCCGATCCTGATCGGCTACGTCGACGGTGACCTGGGCCGGGCCGGTCTGGTGGAGTCCGGTCACGACCCGGCGGTGGTCGACAAGGTGCTGCGGCTGGTGGACACCGCCGAGTACAAGCGTCGGCAGTCCGCGCCCGGCACCAAGATCTCGATGAAGGCGTTCGGCCGGGACCGCCGCCTGCCGATCACCAACCGGTGGCGCGAGGACGGCTGAGCACCCGACCCGTCGGGGCGGCGCCCGACCTCCGGGGCGGCCGGGTGCCGTCCCGACGGAGTGACATCCTGCACTGTTCCCTGCCGTCGACAGGTCGTGTGGTGCGACGATCGCGACGGAGCCCGGGGACCGCGACAGCGGCCTCGAGGAAAGGAGACAGCCATGGTGGAGTCCACCCCGACCGAGGTGACCGCCCTGTACGGCGGGCCGGCCACCCGCCGGGTCCGCACCCGTGACCTGATCGCCGCCAAGGAGCGCGGCGACCGGTGGGCGATGCTCACCTCGTACGACCAGTACACCGCCGCGATCTTCGACCAGGCGGGGATCCCGGCGCTGCTGGTCGGCGACTCGGCGGCGAACAACGTGTTCGGTTACGAGACCACCCTGCCGGTGACAGTCGACGAGTTGTTGCCGCTGGTCCGCGCTGTGGTCCGGGCGACCCGGCACACCCTGGTCGTCGGCGACCTGCCGTTCGGCTCGTACGAGGAGGGGCCGACCCAGGCGCTGCGCACGGCGGTGCGGTTCATGAAGGAGGGCGGCTGCCACGCGGTGAAGCTGGAGGGCGGCCGGCGCTGCGCCGACCAGATCGCGGCGATCACCGGTGCGGGCATCCCGGTGATGGCGCACATCGGGTTCACCCCGCAGAGCGAGCACACCCTGGGCGGCTACCGGGTGCAGGGGCGCGGCGACACCGCCGACGAGGTGCTCGCCGACGCGCGGGCGGTGGCCGGGGCGGGGGCGTTCGCGGTGGTGCTGGAGATGGTGCCGGGCGAGGTGGCCAAGCGGGTCACCGCCGAACTGACGATCCCCACCGTCGGCATCGGCGCGGGCCCGGACACCGACGCCCAGGTGCTGGTCTGGCAGGACATGGCAGGGCTGCGCACCGGAAAGGCCCCCCGGTTCGTCAAGCGCTACGCCGACCTGGCCGGGGCGCTGACCGAGGCGACCCGCCGGTTCGCCGACGAGGTACGCGGCGGCGACTTCCCCGCCACCGAGCACACGTTCTGAGTCGGGTGGCGCGGTGGCGGTGCCTCCTCCCCGGAGGAGCCGCCACCGCCCACCGGACCGCTGTCGGAACTGCCGCACCCGGGCCCGGCGGACAGGTGTCCGGGTTGGCAGGCCGAAACGGGTTGACCGGGGATCGGCGAAAGCCGCTAGGGTTCGCTCGTGGATCATGTTCGCTTGTCAACTGTCGCCCTGACCTGTGTCTCCGTGCTGGCCCTCGCGGCGTGCAGCACGGCGGAACCGTCGACGACGGCCGCGCCGTCGGCGTCCGCCAGCACTGCGCCGTCCGCCTCCCCGGCCACCACCGACCCCGCCACCACCGGCCCGGCGACCACCGGCCCGGCCGCTGCCGCCGACCCGGCCGCCGACAAGAAGCTCTGCACGACGGCGAAGAAGATCGCCGACGAGACGAAGGCCGACGTGGTGAAGGCCGCGACGTCGGGTGGCGACCCGGCCCCGGCCCTGAAGAAGGCCTACTCCGAGATGGCGACGGGCCTGGCGAAGGCCACGGCCGGCACCCCCGCCAGCGAGGCCGCCACCGCGCTGGCCGCGTTCGGCGCTGCCGCCGGCCGGGTGGCGACCGCCCCGGACATGGCAGCCGCCGCCGGCCGTCCCGAGTTCCAGAAGACCAGCGCGATGGCGAACGCCGCCTGCAAGAAGGTCGGGGTCGACATCAACTTCTGACGGGACGTCCACCACGGCCGCCGGGGACGGGTGGCGGTCAGAGGTCGGTGACCCGGATGCCGGCGTGCGCCTTGTAGCGCTTGTTGATGGCGATCAGGTTGGCGGTGAACGCCTCGATCTGGTGGGCGTTGCGCAGCCGGCCGGCATAGATGCCGCGCATGCCGGGGATCCGGGCGGCAAGCGCGCCGACGACGTCGACCAGTTCCCGATCCTCGGTGCAGATCAGCACGTCGAGGTCGATCCGGTCGACCTCCGGGTCGGCCAGCAGCGGCGCGCTGACGTGGTTGAACGCCGCGCACACCCGGGAATCCGGCAGCAGGGCCGCCGCCTGCTGCACGGCGCTGCCCTCGGCGACCGGCAGGGCGTACGGGCCCTGCTTGTCGAAGCCGAGCGGGTTGACGCAGTCGACGACGATCTTGCCGGCCAGCGGCCCGGCCAGCGCGGTGACGGTGGCCGCGTGCCCGTCCCACGGCACCGCGATCACCACCACGTCGCTGCGGCGGGCCACCTCTTCGTTGTCCGCGCCGGTCACGTCGACCCCGGCGGGCATCCGGGGCAGCGCGGCGATCTCCGCCGCCACCTCGGCGGCCCGCTCGGCGGCACGGGACCCGATCAGCACCTGCTGACCAGCCCGGGCGAACCGGTAGGCCAGCCCCCGCCCCTGGTCGCCCGTGCCACCGATGATGCCGACGGTCAGCCCGGACACGTCGGGGAGGGTGCTCGCGTCGTATGCCATACCGCCATCCTCGCAAACCGGCCGGGCGCGGCGCGGTGCCCCCGGCGCTCTCCTCTCGGCTGCCCGGCGGCCTCGCCGACCGGCCGCCGGGGACGGTCCCGACCGCCGGGGACGAGGACGCGGGCCGGGGAGTTCAGGCGCGGGCGAAGAGGACCTTGCGGTCGACCGGGTCGGCGGTGACCAGGCGTACGGTGACCCGCTCGCCCAGCGGCAGCTCCCCGGTGCAGCGGGCCCGCACCGGCGGATCGTCAAGCGCCACCGTCCCGCCGGGGACCCGGCCGGGCTTCGACTGGCCGTTCGGGGGCGCGTCGGTGTCCAGCACCGCCGCCGAGAACGTCTCCCCCACCCGGTGTTCCAGCAGCACCGCCTCGGCCAACTCGATCGCACCCCGGGTGGCCGTGCCCGCCGTCCGGTCGGTCGAGGCCATCGCCTCCGGCAGCCGGGGCAGCGCCGTCCGGGCCCACTCCGGCACCGGGCGACCCTCGTGCAGGGCCAGGCAGACCTCCGTGGCGTACCGGTCGGCGAGCCGACGCAGCGGGGCGGTGACGTGGGCGTACGCGGCGGCGACCCCGCCGTGCTGCGGCTGCTCGGGCAGCTCGCCGTCGAACGCCGTGTACGCCGCACCACGCATCAGCTCGGCCGCCTGGTCGACGAAGGCGGCGGCCCGGGGTTGCGAGGCGTCCAACCCGGCCAGCACCTCGCCCACCCGTACCCCGTCCGGCCAGTGCACGCCCAGCGGGGCCGCCGCCGCGCGCAGCCGGTCCACCGCCTCCGGCTTCGGCGCCGGCATGGTCCGCAACAGCCCGATCCGGCCGGCGAGCATGATGTCCGCCGCGGCCATCCCGGTGAGCAGGGAGATCTGGGCGTTGTGGTCCTCCATCGGGCCCGGACCGCGCAGCACCAGCCGCCAGCCGTCCCCGTCGGGCTCGACGTCCTGCTCGGGCAGCGGCAGGTTGACCGCACCCCGACGCAGGCCACGGGCGGTGAGCAGGGCACCGATCTCGGGCAGCAGTGCGATCGGTTCGGGGAGCCGGCCGGCGTCGGCGGCCACCTGCACCCCCGGGTAGTCCAGCTTGGCGCGGCTGCGGACCAGGGCGCGCTCCAGCCCGACGGCGACGGTGGCCCCGTCGGCGTCGAGGTCGATGGTCCAGAGCACCGCCGCCCGGTCGACGTCGGGCAGCAGGCTGGCGGCCCCCTCGCTGAGGGTGGGCGGATGCAACGGCACGTTGCCGTCGGGCAGGTAGACGGTCTGCCCGCGCCGCCAGGTCTCCTCCTCCAGTGGACCACCGGGGCGGACGTGGGTGGCGACGTCGGCGATCGCGTACCGCACCCGGTAGCCGCCGCCGGGCCGGCGGCCGAGGTGCATCGCCTGGTCCAGGTCGCGGGAGGTGGCCGGGTCGACCGTGACGAAGGGGACGTCGGTACGGTCGGCCACGGCGGGCGGCGGGGCGGCGGCCGCCTCGTCCGCCTCGCGCTGCGCCGCGGCCGGGAAGCCGTCAGGCAGTCCCAGCTCACGGCGCAGCGCGCCGAAGTCGATGCGGGGGGCGAGCACACGTCGGATGACCACGGGTCAATCCTGGCAGCGTGCCGCGTGATCCGCCCTCCGGCAGGCGGGCGACGGTCTCCGTACGGTCAGCCGGTGGCCTTCCGGGCGCGTGACCGGGCACCGGCCGGCGCGGTGGCCCGCGCTGCCGCCGTACGTCCGGGGGCCTTGCGGGCGGTGACCTTCTTGGCGGGCGTCTTCCTTGCTGTCGCCTTCGTCGCCGCCTTGCGGGCGGTCGTCGCGCTCGTCTTTCGGGCTGGGGCCTTCTTCGCCGTCGACTTCGACGCGGGTGCCGTCTTAGCGGTCGACTTCCTGGCCGGTGCCTTCTTCGCGGCGGCGGTCTTCTTCGCGGGCGTCGTCTTCTTCGCCGTCGTGGTCTTCCGGGCCGCCGTCGTCTTCGCGGGCGTCGTCTTCCGGGCCGCCGTGGTCTTCGCGGGCGCCGTCTTCTTCACGGCCGTGGTCTTCTTCGCCGCGGTGCGGGCGGTCGCGGTGGTCTTCTTCGCCGCTGCCGCTGTCGTCCGCTTCGCCGCGGTGGTCTTCTTGGCCGCTGTGGTCCGGGCGGTGGCCGTGGTCTTCTTCGCCGCCCCGGCGGTCTTCCGGGCGGCGGCGGTGGTCTTGCCGGCGGCCTTCTTCGCCGGGGCCTTCCGCGCGGTCGACTTCGACGCGGTGCTCCTGGCCGCCGGGGCCTTCTTCGCCGTCGACTTCGACGCGGGAGCCTTCTTGGCGGTGCTCTTGGCCGCCGTCGCCTTCTTCGCCGCGCCGGTCCTGCCGGCCGCCGTCTTCCTGGCCGTGGCCATACCGGCGACCGGCGACCGGCCCGAGCCGGCACCCGCCGCGCTCGCCGTCGCCCGGCCTGCCGTCGCCTTACGGGCCGCAGCCGTGGTCGTGATGGAGCGGCGGGCCGCAGTGCTCCGGGTCGCGCCTGCGGTCCGCTCCGCCGCGGCGGTCTTCGTCGCGGCCGGGCGGGTGGTGGCCTTTGTTGCTTCGGCCATCTCGGTTCCCTCCTTGGGGACATGCTCCCGCGTGCCTCCGCACGGAGGCACGGAGTCCTCGACGCGGGCCGTCCCGCGCCGTTCAGTTGCCCTCCCCGGCCCAGCGGGCGTCTTCGGCCTCCCACGCCTCGTTACGCTCCTGCACCTTTTGCAGGGCGTTCTCCGCGTCGGCAGCCGATGGATACGGTCCGAGAACGTGCTTGGCAGGGCACACGTCGGCATCGGTCTCGACCCGGTGGTGTCGGGTGCACCAGTAGTAGTGCCCACCACTTCCGCTGTCGTTCATGAGATCACTGTGCACCGGGCGCAGCCCGACCGCCACCGGATCGCCGCAATTGGTCGCGACCCCTTCCACAGTAGACGTGCTCGGACGCCCCGGAGACGGAATCGTCAAACCGGTCCCGACCTGCCCGGAGGCTGTCCCATCAGGTCCCGGCGGCACCCGCGTCGGCCGTGTCCGGGAGCGGCCGTGGGGGCGGGCCCGCCGACCGCGACGCCACCCCGGAATGGTCGGCGGTGGGCGGGATCGGGCGAGCCGAGAAGCCGGTGGTACGACTTCGACAGCCCCTGGCAGAATCGAACGTCGTGATCGAGCCGGGGACGTGTCCGCGCTGCGCGACGACGACGGTGTCGATACGTGCGGCGATGCCCTGGTGCCCGGACTGCGAGTGGAACCTGGACGCCTACGACCCGGGGTGTCGGGCACCCGAGTTCGGCTGGGGATGGGTCGACCGACGCACCCACCGGATCGCCGCCCGGCTGAACCGTCGGCAGTACGCCGACCTCGTCGGCCGCCCGTTGGAATCGGCCGGACCGGGAACGGCGGGAGTGGTGACGGCGACCGCCTCACTGCTGTTGACGGTCGGGGTGCTGGCGCTGGCCGGGCTCGGCTGCTGGCTGCTCTTCGCGTACCCTTTCCCGAATCTCGCTGTGTTCCCCGGGGCGGTGCTGGTCGTGCTGGCGGTGGTGCTGCGGCCCCGGTTCGGGCGGCTCGGCACCGATCTGGAGGTGCTCGACCGCTCGCACGCGCCGGAGTTGCACGCGCTGGTCGCGGAGGTGGCGGCGGCGGTCGGAGCGCCCGTGCCGCAGGTGATCGGGGTGGACGACAGCTTCAACGCGTACTCGACGTCGGTGGGGCTGCGGCGGCAGCGGGTGCTCTGTCTCGGGCTGCCGCTGTGGGGCGCCCTCGACGGGGCGCAGCGCGTTGCGCTGATCGGCCACGAGTTGGCGCACTTCGTCAACGGCGACGTACGCCGGCTGCTGGTCACCCAGCCCGCACTGACGATGCTCGGCGACGCCGCCGACCTGTTCCGGCCGTCTCCCGCCGACCGGGCCGGCGGGTTGCTGGAGATGGTCGGCGAGGCGTTGGGCCGGGCGGTCTCGTGGGTGCTGTCCCGGCTGCTCTTCGGCGTCCACCTGCTGCTGGTCTGGACGGCGTTGCGGGACAGTCAGCGGGCCGAGTACCTCGCCGACGAGTTGGCCGCCCGGACGGCGGGCAGCACCGGTGCGCGCGACCTGCTCGACGTCCTACTCAGTGGGGACTCGGTGGCCCTGGTGGTGCGGCAGGCGTCCCGGGCCGGGCAGGGGCCACGACAGTGGCGGTCCGGGGTGGCGCAGGCCAGGACGGCGGCGGCCGGGCGCATGCCACTGGTCCGCCAGTTGTCGGTCCGGGAACAGGCGTCGCTGTTCGCCTCGCACCCGCCGGCCGGGCTGCGCCACCGGATGCTCGCCGCCCGCGCCACCCACGAGCCGGCGGTGACGCTGGACGAGAGCCGGATGGAGCGCCTCGACGCGGAGTTGACCCGGCACTTCGACCGGGTGGCCCGGATCGTCGCCTGGTCCGGCTGAGCCCTCGTCCGCGCTGTCCGGGGTACGGCTACTGGCGCGGGAATGAGGGACTTCCGCCCCTACCGTCCGGAGCAGGTACTTGGTATCAGCTCGCCCCGAGATGAACCATCCTTCGGCATGGTCCTCTTGACGGGATCGCCGGCCGACCCTGGTCGGCCGGACAGGTCGATGCGCCTGCCCCGGATGCGACCGGGCGAGGGTGTGTGCGAGCCTCGTCAGACCTCTTGCGGCGCTGCCCCCGCCCGTCAGCTGGGCGGGACGACGAAGGTGTCGACGGCGCCGCCCTGTCGAACCGGGAGAACACCACCGTGGCTAGCCTGGACGTCGCCCTGAAGAACGCGATGAGCATCGATGGAGCGATCGGGGTGGCACTCGTCGACTAC
The DNA here is from genome assembly GCF_055517075.1 of Micromonospora sp. DSM 43699. Classification (NCBI taxonomy): domain Bacteria; kingdom Bacillati; phylum Actinomycetota; class Actinomycetes; order Micromonosporales; family Micromonosporaceae; genus Micromonospora; species Micromonospora sp. DSM 43699. Next base: position 47,386 of record NZ_JBTMMT010000042.1, on the reverse strand, counting down.
AACAGCGGGATGACCCTCGGCGTGGCCGGCGGCACCGGCGAGATCGATCTGACCGTCGCCGCCGCCGGCAACACCGATGTCGTCCGCGCCAAGATGCGCACCCTGGAAATGCTCAAGATCGAGGACGAGATCGAGGACATCCTGATCACGCTCGGCGGTCAGTACCATCTGATCCGACCGCTGACCGGCCACACCGGCAAGGGCCTGTTCCTCTATCTGATGGTGAGCAAGAGCCGGGCCAACCTGGCCATGGCCCGGCACCAGCTGCGCACCATCGAGGAGAGCCTGGAACTGTGAGCGCAGACAAGACCGAGACGATCCTGCCCCGCCGCTCCGCGCGCGCCACCAAGCTGCCGGCCGCCCGGCCGCTCCCGCCGTCGCTCGCCGGGGACCGCTCGTTGCCGTATCCGGCGATCGGTCGCGAGCTGGCGGAACTGCGGCACCAGATCCCGGGGGTGCACGGCTGCGTGCTGGGCGGCGTCGACGGTCTGCTCATCACGCACAATCTGCAGAACGAGGTGGACCCGAACGACCTGGCCGCGCTCGCCGCGACCACCTTCGGCCTCGGCCGGCAGGTCGGGATGCGGCTCGGCCAGGGAGACTTCCAACAGTCCACGGTACGCAACCAGGGCGGTTACCTGAGCGTCTACGCGGTCAGCGAGCAGGCCCTGCTCGCCGTGGTCGGCACGGACGCCGTCAACGTCGCCCGGCTACACCTGCACGCTCCGGGAGTGGCCGGCCGCCTCGCGGCGCTGCTGACCCGCGTACCGATGAAGGCCTGATCCGGACGGCGGGGGCGACGGCGGAGCACGCCGTGCCCCCGGCCGCCCGGGCCGGGGGTAGCCGGCCGCACCTGCCCACCCAGGTCGGAGACCTTCTTGAACGGGCGAATCCCGGCCGCTGTCCACACTCCACCGCACCACCCGACCAGATATCCCGGATCTGGCTTTCCCGAAATAGTCATCACTGCCGGGAAATAGTTATCACAGATGGGCCGGGGCGCTCGACGCAGCAACGATAATTGACCGCGAAAGTAACTGTGTCGACACAAGTTTCTGATCAAGTCGACGCATGCCACTCTCCGTACTCGCACCAGCGACGCGGGTCACGCGTCGGCCATTCCTGTTGCTGTCCGGGCTGATCGCACTGGCCATTCCCCTGGTAGCCACCCCCGCCGAGGCGGAACGTTCCGCCGCCGCCGTCAGCATGCCGACCTGCGCCTGGTCGTCGAAGTACGGGGCGACAAGCCTGAACGCCTACTGGCCGGACACCGCCGCCACCTACTGGTCAACCGTCTATCCGGTGACGCCCGGCCTGGAAATCACCATCTCCGGGGTCTTTCCCGACGCCAGATACGCGTCTTTCAACGTGTACGACGACAAGCCCACCTACTTCACGCGTAATGGTGTCAGCTCCAGCATGCCGGATTACCTGATCACACCGGACACGGGCAGCCTGAATCCGTGGCAGACCGCCGCGTCGCCGGGCGGCCGGTTCACCCTCACCATCAGCCCCGAGGTGGCCGTCGGCCAGACCAACCGAATGCCCCTGGCCCGCGAGGAGGCCCTGCCCGGCGCGAAGGCATCGGTGATCTTCCGGGTCTACCTGCCGGCCGGTGGCGATGCGACGGTGGTCCTGCCCATCATCACCCTCACCCTCGACGGGGTGCCGCAGACCCTGCCGCCCTGCACCTCGGGAGGCATCGCCCCCACCACGGCAGCGGTGGCGGACACGGGAAGGTCCGGCGCGGGTGGGCCCGGCGGGCCTGGGCATCCCGGGGGCGGGCCGGGCGTACCCGGACATCACCCTGGGGGCCCTGGACAACCAGGCGGACCAGGTGGGCCAGGTGGGCCAGGTGGGCCGGGTGGGCCAGGTGGGCCGGGGTTGCCGGAGGAGACCGGGCAGAAGCTCTTCACCCGAACGTCCGAGGTGGAGAACCTCGCGCCGAACCCGGACAACGCGTATCTCGGCGCCTGGGTAACTCCGCCGGCGGCGGACCAGGTCGTGGTGATCCGGGGCCGGGCGCCCCGCACGGTCTCCGGCAACCATCCGGGCGTCTGGCCGCGCCGGCACACCGACCTGCGCTACTTCTCGATGTGCACCAATCTCGGCGGCCAGGTCAAGCCCGTCGTGATCAACCGGTTCACCGACGCGCCGGCGAGCCTCGGCTGCCGCTACGACGACGACACCCGCCTCGACCGGCACGGCTACTACACGTACGTGCTCGGCCGGGAGCAGCAGCGGACGGCGATCGAGGCGGTGGACGACGCCACCTTCCTGCCGTTCTCCGTCTCCTACCCGGCGGCCCCGCACATGGTCCTGCTGCGCAACCTGATGCCGGTCGCCGGTTTCCCGCACGCCACCCAGAACGTGCCGGTGGACAGCTCGGCGGAGACCGCCGCCACCGTGATGGGGCCGCACTATCCGCTGTTGAGGGTGTGCTCGCTGGCCGACCTCACGGCCGACAGGCCGCACGGGTGCGCCACCTGACCTGAACCTCCGGGCATCGACGTCGGCACCGTCCGCCGGCGACGTCGATGCCCGGCCCAGCCGAGCGCGATGCCCGCCCACGGCGACTTCTCGGACGCCCCTGTCGTTCCACCGCCCGCCGAGACGGTGAGAGAAGACCTGATCGGATTCCGACCCGGCTGCAACCTGGTGCGCCGGTCGGGGGTGTATCGACAAAGCAGCGTCGCCGTCCGGACCGGAGGAACGATGTCACTGAAGAACCTGCGAGTCCTCATGCCCGTCGTCCTGCTGGCGGCTCTGGCCGCCTGCGACACCACCGCACCCGACCCGGTGGCCGGTTCCGGCACCGCGTCGCCCGTACCCGGCACAACGGCCACCACCGGCGCTGCCCCGTCACCCGACAGCCCATCCCCGACGCGTAGGGCGGTGGCCGCCACGCCGGCGGCCACCAGGGCGGCCTGCCCGGTCAGCGCCGCCACCCTCCAGCAGGCATCGGGGCTGGACAGAAAGACGCACCGGATCGACCCCGACCAGATCAGGTGTGCCCGGCAGTGGGCGACCGCCGGGGTGATCGCCGTCGACCCGGCGCAACAGGGCGACGGCGTGCTGCTCTTCACGCACTCGGCGAGCGGGTGGAAGAAGATCGGCGAGGGCAGTGCGCTGGAATGCCGCCCGTACGGCATCCCGAAGGAGCTCGGCGACCAGGTCGGCTGCCGCGACCACACCTGACCCTGCCGCAGCTACACACCGGTCCGGCGGGTGCCGCCGAGGCTCGCGAGCGCTTCCATCAAGGGCAGCGGGTTGATGTAGTCGCGGTACGACACGACCTGCCCGTTCTTCACCCGGAACACGGCGATGACCTGCTGGTGGAACGGCTCGGCGGTGGCAGTGAGGACGCCGTGTGCCTCGTACTCCACGATGATGACCTCCGGGTCGGTGGTCTCGTGCACGACGACATCGCGGTACTCGTCGAACCGCACCAGCGCCCCGGCCACCCCGGCCAGGTGCCTGCGGATCTCCGCGCGGCCCCGCACCCGCGCGGGGACGCCGGGCGGCCGGTACGGCCACTCGATGTACCCGTCGGGTGCCATCACCTCTACGAACGCTTCGATATCCAGGTCGCGACCCGCCTGTAGCAGCCGCTCGACGATCTCGCGTGACGTGACGGCCATCGCCTCGATCCCTTCGTTCGACGCTCGTTCAATGAACGACCGTAGAACGAGGCTTCGCCGCTGTCACCCTTCTCGCGGGCCATCGTCCACGGCGTGATCATCGAGGGTTACCTGCTTCGACTCGGCGGGCTGGCCGACGCGGCCGGGCCTCAGTTCACCCGGCCGATCTTCGTGCGTCTCATCAAGATCCGCGCCGAGCTTCACACCTGCTACGGCTGGACATGGCTGGACGACCATCGACGCCCGAACATAGAACCAGCTCAGAGCCTTGATCACGGCTCTGAGCTGGTGGGCGACGGACGAGTCGACCTGTACGCCGGATTATGAACGTGATTCGTGCCCTGAGCAGGCGTTCCGTTCGCCAGATACCCGCTCAGGGCGTCGGCAGGGCGTCAACCGCCTGACGCTACTTTCCTCCTCCGGGCGACCACTTCCACAGTCACCCGCCTACGCTGCCCTCCTCGTCGGAGTCACGGGGCGACCCAGCTCTCCATTCGTCAAACGCATCGAAAAGTTCAGCAGCACCCGGATGCGCTGCGGTGGCGTTCTTCAAGCGCCCCAACTCTCGCAACGTAAGCACCGAGCTGTGCGCCTGGTCCGTGAGTCGCGCAGCATCAAGAATCGCTGCTATCTTTTCGGTGTCGAGGCTGGGTGACATTGCCGTGAACCACGCGGCCACCGCAGCACAGTAAGGGAAGCTGGACGCATCCTTGAATTCTTCTATCAGTCGACCGAAGAGCTTAGCATCGGGATCGCTGATCCTTCCGAGAACTTCGGAACCACTGCTTGCGATTGCATCAGGAAGCCGGTCAGCAAGGTAAGAGCCAAAAGGCTCGGGAGGAATGAAGGCGAACAACTCTTCTTCGATCAGAAGATCGCCGATCGGTCGACGTCGCAACATTTCCTCGATTCGATGGCGCACGCTTTCCTGCAAAAGCGCAGGAACGCAGGGAACGTGCAGAAGGCCACCAACGAATCTGAGAAGATCATCTTCACTAAACCCGAGCTGGCGGTCACGCAAGAACTCCCTCAGCTGGGCCTCCACCTCTCCTGGCCTCAGATCATGAACCGCCACCAGGGCGCGGACATGTCGCCACCGAAGGTGCAGCGGCACCTCACCGGATAGAGCAGCTTTCGCCATCACCTTAACGAAATTGCGAAGAAAGCTGACACTTGCCCGCCTGATATAGCTTTCCCACAGATACACTTTTAGCTTTGAATCATCCGAGGGGAAAGAGTGGCCCGAAACCTCAGCCTTGAATCGCTCAATTGCACGCTTTCCGACTATTGGCCCATGCGCCAGAAGATTATCCACCGCCACCTGGAGGTGGAGACGAACAAGTTCAGCAGAAGGGTTGAACAGTTCATCCTCGGTGACGTAAGCAGGATGAGCGCACAGATTCCTGTCTTCCTTCAATCGCGCCAACTCATCGCGCTCACGCTTCTCGAAGAGTTGAAGCGATTCGGCTTCGTCAAGAAGTTTTGCTTCAATCCGCTGCAGAGTGAGAACGTCACGGTCCTTGATGGCCTTGGCCAGGGCATCTCGCTGAATTACCGCAGCAGCCTCACCCTGATCTGCCATTGCCCGAATTTTGTCGATGATGTCCGAAACGACAGCAATCCATAGCGCCATTATGGATGACCGATAAGAGCCGACATTGTAGGCTCCGATAGCTTCATCCACATAGGCCCTAGACTGGTTAGAGATGACCGCGTTGCGGAGATCTTCAAGTGGCCGCATGGGCTAACCATAGTTGGACGCAATCTAAGCAACGCAGCTACCTTCATATCGTTTCATCACTTTTCGTCCCATTCTTAATTAAGTCATCAATGGCGCGACGGGTGCGTTCCTCGCTGGCCGGCATCAGGTGCGTGTAGACACGGAGGGTGAAGCCGGGGTCAGCGTGGCCGAGGTACGAGGCGAGGGCCTTGATGCTCTCCCCCGCGTCAAGCAGCGACGAGGCGTAGAAGTGGCGTAGCGCGTGCATCCCCGTGGCCCGGGTCGGCGTGATGCCGGCCGCCACGACAGCCGGTCGCCAACTCTTGTTGTCGAAGGTGCGCCGGTTGATCGCACCCCGCCGGGTGGTGGTGAACAGCAGCGGCACCGTCACCCGTTCATCGTCGGCCGGGTTCTCCCACGGCAGGGTGAGCGGCACAGGGGCGAAGTCGTCGAGGTGTTGGCGCAGCGCCTGGGCGACGGAGTCGGGCAACGGCACCCGGCGGTCCCGGTCGTTCTTGGGCAACCCGAAGACCAGCCGGGAGCGGACGAGCTTGACCTGACGCGAGACGTGCACCCACCCCGCATCAAGGTCGATGTCGTCGACACCGAGCCCCAGGATTTCGCCCTGCCGTAGCCCGCACCCCGCGCCGAGGTCGACCATCGGACGGTACCGCCGGGCGAGGCCACCGCGGATTGCCGAAACCTGTTCGTACCGCCACGGCACCACCCGACGTTGCACCGGTCGCGGCGGGGTGACCGACTTTGCCGAACACGGATTCTTGGCGATCCGCTCGTCGTCGACGGCCGCGCCGAGGATGGTCCGCAGGTGCGCGAAGACGACGGCCCGGGTCGCCGGTGCCAGCTTGCCGACCATCGCGGCGTCCCACTCCCGGACGTGCCCCGGCTTGATCTCAGCCAGCTTCCGCGCGCCGAAGAACGGCAGCAGGTGTTTCCGTACCCGGAACTCCGTGCTCTCCCGGGTCGACTCGTCGAACGATCGGGTACGGAGCCAGGTTTCGGCGTACTCGGCGAAGGTCATCCGGCCGGCGACCGGGTCGACGTAGGAGCCCCGGAGCTTGTCCGTCTCGGTCGACACGAGGAACGCGTCAGCCTCGCGCTTGGCCCGGTCGGGGTAGGACTTCTTCCGTTCCTTGCCGTCCGGCCCGATGTACCGCACCCGGTAGCGCAGCCCTTTGCCGAACAGGTTCGTCTTGACCCGCTCCCGTCGTCCGCCCGGGTGGTGAACCGTCTTGTACCAGCGATCCTCCACGTGCCCCATCAGGCCGCCGCCTGCGCGCGTACCCAGGCCCGGACCGATTCCGGTTCGTACCGCAGGTGTCGGCCGACCCGGGCCGCCGGCGGGCCGTACTTGACCTTGCGCCAGCGGTACAGCGTTTCCTGCGGCACCCGCAGGTAGGCCGCTACCTCCCGCACCGTCCAGAGCCCGTCGTTCACCACCGTCATAGCCCCTCCCCCGTTGTGTCGCCCGTTCCTGTTGCTGATCCGTCGTTGGGGAGCTGCGCGGCGCGGTCCTTGGCGGCGAGCAGCTCGGAGCGCCAGCGGGCACGCTCGCTGATCGACCGCAGCAGCCGATGGGCCATGGCCGGTACGTCGGGGTCATCGGGCCGGGCGAGTTCCCAGGCGTGCCGGACCGGTTCGACGGTGGCGCCCTGGTCGGCAACCCCATCCAGGCCGACCGTGACACCGAGCAGCGACCGCACCCAGGCCCGCACGTCGTGCTTGTGGTCGCTGAGCGTCTTGCCGGACCAGTCGCGCGAGATGAGGATGCGCCGGCCGCCGATGCCGAGGGTGTCCCGCTGGTGGACCTTGCCCCTACAGCGGCCCGGCTTGAGCTTCGCGTTCGCCTTCTTCGGCTGGATGCCGTAGAGCAGCCAGTTCGCGCACCGGTCGGTGCAGGGGGTGACGCGCAGTTCCCGCCACAGCCGATCGAGGTGTTTGCGTTGCCGGTCGGTGGTGGTCTTGTGCACGTCGCCGGTGTGCTTGGTGATGTACTTCGTGACGTACCGGATGGTCCGTTCGGCGTCGGTGGTGCCGGGCATGACGCCGCGTGCGTCGACCTGGGTACCGAAGCGGACGACGTGCACCGGTTCGGCGTGCGGGTTGTCGTCGATGGCGTCGAGTGCTTCGCCCCAGGTGGTCAACGGGTACCGGGTGTCCGGGTCGACCCACGCCGAAGCGTCTTCGTCCCATACCGGGGGTCGGTCGGCGGTGTACTGCTGGACGTCGACCGGCGGCCACCACACCTGGTGATAGGTCGCGGCGGCGACGGTACGCAGGGTGTCGCGGGGGATGGTGCCCCGGATGGCGAAGTGGGCGTGTGGGGCGAGGCGGCGTTGCGGCTCGACGCAGCCGGCGTACTGGACGTTCCAGCCCTCACACCGCCGCAGGTTCTGCCAGAACCGGTCGAGGAGACGGGGGAAGTGGACGGCGTCCCAGGCGGCGCGGCGGTAGTCGTACCGGTCGGGGTTGACTGGGGTGCCGTCGGGGCGGACGGGGCCGTAGGAGTCGAGGGTGAGGGTCAGCCACATCGACGGCCGGTAGGTGGTGCCGTCCGCAGCGGTGTACGTCCTACCGACCGTGCGCCGCTCGACCTTGCGCCGAGGCAGCTCCGGGGCATCCTGCCGACGCCGGGTCGACCGCTTCCGACGCGGGCCGGTGTCGTCGTCGCCCTGGTCGTCGTCACCGGTCGCGTGCGGCGGGGCGACCCGACCCCGGAGCCCTTCGGCCGCGATCGCCTCTTCCACCTCACGGATAGCCCCGTCGAGGTCTTCGACCTGGCCCCACTGGCACGCCCGCGATGCCTCGTCACGGGAGAACTCCAGGTGCCCGCGCAGCAGGATCAGCGCCTTCTGTTCCTCGGTCGCCGGTTCCGGCGGCGGTAGGGGTTCGTCGTCGCGGTGCCAGCCTTCCCGGATCTGGGCCTGCCGCAGTCGGCGGTTCTTCTTGGCGCACGGGGCGCACTTGTCTTCCCGGGTGGCACCGCAGGGCAGGTCGATGACTTCGGTGAGGCCGGTGTCGAGGTCGGTGCGGCGCATGGCGAGGGGGCGCACGCAGACGCCGTACTCGGTGGCGATCTCCTTGAGGACGTCAACTAAGCGGGGTAGCGCCATGCGGGCCGCCCGCGACCCGGGTCGAGGAACAGCAACCGGGGTCGGGGCGACGGGTTCGAGGCCCGGGAGGGTCGGAGCGGTCATCGGCCCACCCCCGCCGTCAGTGGAATGCGGTGGTTCCGGGTGTGGGTGCGCCGGTACTGTCCGGGCTCACCAGCAACCCGAGTGGCGAGGTCGACATGAGCGGCGATGACGGTACGACGGTGCTGTGGCGTCCGACCGGACCGAAAGAGCTGGATCTCGTCCGCGAGTCCGGATGGCGGGCGTGGCCGCCGCGTCTGCCGGATCAGCCGATCTTCTACCCGGTACTGAACGAGGACTACGCGGTGATGATCGCCCGGGACTGGAACGTGCCCGCGTCCGGCGTCGGCTACGTCACCCGCTTCCGGGTGGAGTCGGAGTTTCTGCGCCGGTACCCGGTCCAGCAGGCCGGCGGGAAGACCATCCTGGAGCTGTGGGTTCCGGCTGAGGAACTGGACGAGTTCAACGCGCACATCGTCGGGTTGATCGAGGTCGTGCACGAGTTCCGGTAGCCGCCGGCCGGCGGTGAGGGCGGCCGTCATCGGATGATCCCGACGACGTGCGGCCGGTTCGACGGGACGACACGCGGAGGCAGCACGGCCGCCGGGGCAGCGATAGCAGCCGGAGCCGGGACAGCCGGCGGCACGGGGTCAGCCGGACGCTCGGGTTCGGTGGTGGCCTGCTCGGGCACCTCGTACCAGTCGCCCGGGGGTTGGTCCGGTTCGAGAGCCGGCGGCACGGCTGGGGCGTTGGACAGGACGACCTTGACCAAGGCGAGGAACGCCAGCGACGGCACCGCGGCCACGGTCCAGCCCCACACCGACGGTTCGGCTTCCGCCACCTGGGCCGCGAGGGACAGCAGGGCGAACGCCACCAGGAGCGAGCCGACCAAGCCGACAGGCCGACCGGCACGGCGGCGGGCGCGGAGTTCCAGGCCGAGGTAGATCGCCATGAGTTCGACGGCTACGGCGTTGGCCCAGCCGATCCAGTCGGGCTGGCCGTGGGCGACGGACAGATCATGGACGTGGGTGAAGGCGGCAGCGCCGGCCATGGTGCCGATGGCGAGCAGGATCACCAGGCGTACGGCGATTTCGGTGCGTGCGGTCATCGCCACTCCTGCATCGGCTTCTCGCGGATGGTCAGGTCGATGCGGATGCGCCGGTCTGCCATGTCGGGGCGGCGGTTGACCATGTGCGCGAGGCCGTGCAGGGCGGCGGCGGTCTGGTCGGCGGGGCCGACGAGCCGGATGCGCAGCGGACGCCGGAACCGGTTGATGACGCGGGCAAGGGTGGTCATGACGGTTACCTCCGGGCCGGTCGGATATCAGTGCGGATGTAGTCGGGAGGGGTGCCGAGCGTGGCGACGGCTTCGGAGAGACAGCGCCACAGCGCCCACGCCTCATCGGGGGTCAGGGACATCCGCCGCCGGCCCGCACCGACCGCCAGATAGACCGGGTACGGGTCGGGTCGGTCGGGGTCGACGCGGACGGACACGGCGGTGACCGGTTCGGGGGTCCGCAGCCGGTAGAAGCGCCGGCCGTCGGTGCCGGTCATCGGGGTTCGCCCTGGTCGGTGTCGAGGATGGTGCGCAGCGCGTCGGGCAGCAGTGGCCCGCGTCGAGGCCGGGGCAGCGCCGGCCGGAGGGGTTCCGGGGTGGACTCACGGCCGACCTGGGCGAGGATGTCCGCCGCGTCGGCCGGAGCCGGGTACCGGTGCGCCAGGTCGCGGATGTCGTCGTCGCTGACATAGGAGAACCGGACCCGCATCGGCTCCGGGATGCCGTCCAGGATCACGTACCCCACGCCTTTGGCCCATCGGGGCATCTGATCCGCGAGGGCACCCCGGTTGCGGGCACCGTCGCCCAAGACGAGATCAACCTGAGCGGCTTCGGTGAGGCCGAGGGCGATGCGGGTCGGGAACAGGTCCCGGAACGGCAACACCTCCTTGCGGGGGTCCTGCAACGCGGCCACTACCAGCACGCCGACCCCGGCACCCTGCGACAGCAGCACCCCCAGCGAGCCGGCGATGCGCTTACGCAGGTCGACGTCTTGCAGGTACGCCGTCAGCGCGGCCATCTCGTCGACGACGACCACGACCAGGGGGTCAGCCTCGGTCGGCGTGTGCACCCGCACCGTTCCGGCGAGCCGGGTCTGACGCTCCCGCATCACCGTCACGGCCTCGTCGAGGAGATCGGCCATGGCCTCGAACGACTTGCAGGCGAACCGGGCGAACAGCGGCCGACCCATGGCGAACTCCATCCCGCCCTTGGGGTCGATCACCCACAACCGCACCAGGCCCGACGTGATGCCACCGGCCAACGCCCGCACCAGCGACCACAGCACCGAGCCCTTCCCAGAACGGGTGGCCCCACCGACCAGCACATGGGTGGCGAGCAGGTGCAGCGACCAGGTCCCCAGGTCCTCCCGCCGCGCCAACGGCAGCGCCGTGAAGTCAGGGACGGGCGGGGTGTCGAACGGCGGCACCACCGGCCGCAGCGCATCCGTGCGGACGAGGACCAGGTAGACCAGCGTGGGCCGGTCCCGGAACCGCAGCCGGTCGACCCAGCTGAGCGGCAGCGCCCAGTAGCCGGTACGGGTCGGCGGGGTGTCGGGCCGCTCGGAGTAGACCCGGGCGTGCCGCCGGCCGAAGGCGTACGCGAGGTTCGCGGTGACCTGTTGGAAGGCGGCCGGGGTCTGCCCCCGGACCATGCGGACGGTCAGCACGTCCAGGGCCTGATCCGAGCGCACCCGCAGCAACTGCGGCAGGACCGGCAGGTGGTTGTAGGTCGCGGCCAGGCCGCACAGGGTCATCGCCTCGTGCCAGGCCCGCCGGTAGACGACGACCTGACGGAACCGGCCGAGCAGCGGCCCGGCGCACCACCGCCACCAGGACGCCTCATCGCGCCACCGCCACAACGCCGACACCGCCGACGCCAGCACCAGCGGCACGACCAGGCCCGGCCAGCCGTGTTCGGCGTAGAGGACGACGGCGGCCACGGCCAGGCCCACGGTGACCGGGTGACGCAGGCACCACCAGCAGAACCGGGCGGCCCAGCGCAGCACCAGGCCGAGCACGACCAGCCACATCGGCAGGACGAACCGCTTCGGCCGGACCACCATCAGATCCCCGGCGGTCACCATCACCACCCCGCCACGCGGCCGGCGCATCATCGCCCACCCCGCAGCGACACGAACCGGCCCGACGCATCCCGGACCGGAGGAAACGGAAGAACGAGCTGCCCGACACACCCCCCACACCGACCGTCGGCACCGGTGGCCGGGTCGAACCGGGACTGACACACCTCGCACCGAGGCGAAGCCGGGGCAGCCGAACGCCTACGCTTGGACACGTCACTACCTCTCTCGACAGAGCAGGGGAAAGAGACACCAAGGGGGCGGGGCTGCCGTCCGCCAAGACCAGACAGCCCCGCCCCCGACCTTCAGCGGCTACGCCGCCGCCTTCTTCGCCACACCCGCCGGAGCACGCATCCCGGTCGCCCGCAGCGAGTACGCCATCCGGTTGTTGTTGGTCACGTACGGCGTCACCGTCATGCCCTCGAACTCCACCGCCTCGAACGGCGCACCCGTCGGCGGCACCGGCTGGTAGTCGGCGGAAATCTTGACCGTCGTCTCCCGGGAACGCTTGCCAAGCTCCGGGTCCAGGTCCATCACCCGCACCTGCCACACCCGCTGGCCGGTCAGCTTGTCCTTCGCCGGGCTACGCCGCCCGGTCTTCTCGTCGTAGTCCTCGACCTCACCCAGCGACTCGGGGACCAAGGCGCACCCCGCCGGGAACACGTCCTCACAACGCACGGCGAACCTCGTACCGCCACGCAGAGCCATCGCCCAACCTCCAAGTTGTTGACATGTCTGCCAAGTAGAGACTCCAAGGTAGACCCAACTTGGCAGACAAGTCAACAAGTTCATCGAACATCCGCTTGAATGGAGCAGGGAGCCACTGGCTAATATGACTGGATCGCACTTTTTGTTTCTTTTGACCCGCTTAATGTGTCTGATTGTCGACGCCAAGACTTCCGCCGCCGACTGAACTACTGACAAACGGATCGGCAGTTGATTTGATCTACCAGCAAAGCAGCGAAAGTCGATCAAATTGCCATCAGCCAGAAGTGGGCTGAGATTAATCCGCCGTAACGCCATAGGAGTCTTCGTGGCACCCGATAGCGAAGAACAGATGACAGCGAACCAAGGTTCGATCGCTGAACCTTGGCACCGAGGCGTGCAGCTATGGTGGTGCGGAGCAGGGATCACCATCCTTGCATTTGCCTTCATCCTTAATAACTTTGGCCACGGCAGCATGGCAAGCATCCTGAAAGCCGCACCTGCATTGGGAGCTCTAGTTCTTGCGCAGACATTGGTTCTGATGATCGGCTCAGCCGATCCGTCGCTTGCGCCGCTCTCCGGACTCGCTGGCCTCGTCGCAGCTCATGTTTGGCAAGCATCACACGAATTATCAGCAGGAATCATTGCGGCGATTGTGCTGGGCTTAGTAGCAGGTGCCATTAACGGCACTGTTGCCGCTCACACCGGGGCCGTGCCAGCCCTCGCCGCAACATGTAGCGTATGGCTCGCTTTTGCGTGGATATCGGATAAATTGTCGTCCTCTGGCCCTGTAGCGATATCCGCCACTCAAGCCGAAGCCAGTGCTGATTTCATGCTCTACAGCTACCTCGCCGTGACCGCATTCACCGCCCTTTTATTGGCACTTCCTCCAGGCCGCCGCATATACACGTTGGCACGATCGCATTCCAGAGAGATTCCCTCGATCGCGGTGGTGCGCAATTTCGCCGCAGCGGGAGCACTTGCTGCGGCATCCGGAGCGGCGAGCGCAGTCTCGGCGGGACAGGCGGATTCGGCACCCGAAGAGCTGGCCATCTACATGTTTGCGGCTGCTCTAATTGGCGGGTCGAGCATCCTTGGGGGATACGGTGGGGCAGCCTCTGCGCTCGCAGGAACGGTGATCCTGATATCCGTTTGGCAGGTGCTTGACCTGGCCGGTCAGCATACTGGCTCTGTATCGTTCGTCTTAGTTGCTATGGCTATCGGAGTGCTGGCGATTCTGCTTGATGCCGCGAGGCGGGGTCGGGCCGGGTTCTCAGCGGATCTGAATCGCCGAAAAGCTCGATCGAAAGCCGCTCTCAAGACTCACCCAAGAGGGTCGCAAGAGGCAGGAGTGGATAGCGTAAAACGCGTGACCGCTAGCGTCGGAAGCGTCTTCCGGAAGTTGGGATGGGTGCTAGCGATTTGGTGGTTCCTATGCCTCATCGAGTTCTTCACCCTGCCGTTCTTCCTGCCGGCCAGCATGGATCTGGGAGAGAAGAGCACAACGTGGCTCCCCATCTACGGAGTGACACTTCTGGTAGTCCTTCTGGCTGTCCTTCTTCAGGAGGACCAATCTTGACAATGTCATCAAGTGGCGAACTCAAACAGCACGAGGCTACGCCAGAGGTTCTATCTGTAGACCGTTCGGCAGCATCGAGGTCAAGGCGTTGGCTCTGGCCTCGATGACCCTCATTCGGGCCTGATACTCAGCCGGTGCCCGATGACTGGCCTGGCTGGTGACCTGTCCGGGCCATTTGCGGTAGAGCAGGCCGTACTCCCGGGTGAAATACCCGGCGGTGACGGCGTTAGCAGCCAGGAGGAGGCCGGTGTCTTCGGAGGCAGGTAGAGCCATCCAGCCGCCCAGGGCGAAGACAAGATCCCGCCGCAGGCAGAGAGTCGCAGGGTGGACGGATGCCCGATAGTCATTGGCCTGCCAGAACGCCAGGACCGCGCCTCGGTCGATGACTCCGCCGGCCGGGTCTTTGTCCCATCCGGCGGTCGACCCGTCGGGAAGCAGGTCGAGTACCCGCGAGGTGGTCCACCCGATCTGTGGGTGCGCGTCGAACGCGGCGATGTCCCGCCCGAGCGCGCCGGGGGTCAACTGGTCGTCAGCATCGAGAACCTTGATGAGGTCCCCGTCAACCCGGGACAGCGCAAGGGTCCGTGCAACCCCAGGCCCGCCAGGTCGGCCGGTGCCGAGGCTGATCCGGGGGTCGTCGGGCAGGACGTCGGCCAGGGCTCCGGTCTGTCCGTCTTCCTGGACGAGCCATTGCCACTCCCACCCCGGCGGCATCTCCTGCTTGGCAAGCGACTCATACGCGCCAGCCAGGTACTCGATGCTGGGCGCGTGGACCGGGGTGATGACCGAGACGAGCTGCGTCAAGTTTTCCACCGCTGGAGTTTGTGGGAGTAGACCAACTCGGTCCGGTCCCCCGGCATCACCACGTCAGCGACCTCGACCACCCGGCCGGTGGTGTCGACGGAGGTCTTGCGCACGGTGAGCACGGAGACGCCCGGATCGATGTCCAACAGCTCGGCCTCATCCGGCGACGGGGGCCGGGCGCGGATCTCGTCGTCGATGCGGTCCAGCTCGATGCCGAGGGTGTAAAGCTGGTGTTGCGTGCCGCCGGGCCAGGGTTCCTTACTCTCGTCGAGCAGGTCCGGGTTCGCGGCGACCAGGTCATACGGAAGGTAGGAGTACGACACGGTCAGCGGCGCGTTCTCGTGCCGCGACGACGTCCAGTAGACCCGGCGCAGCAGCGGCGCACCCGGCTCGACCTGGAGGGCCGCCGCCATCTCCTCATCGGCATCCACGCGGGTGTACTCGGCGTGGAACTTGAGGTCGTCGACGGTCAGGCCGGTGTCGTGCTCGGTCGCGCCGGTCTTCAACCGTTCGTCCTCGTCGAGCAGGACCCGGTCCTTCTCCCACTGGTACCGCTCGGTATTGCGACGGCGTACCCGCTGGCGGGGTGCCCGCACGTAGGTGCCGCGCCCCTGCTCCGCGCGGACCAGTCCCCATTCGCGGAGCTGGCGGATGGCGTTGCGGACGCTCGTGCGGGACAGCCCGGACGACTCGGCCAGCTCAGTTTCGCTGGGCATCAGCGTGCCGGGGGCAAGCTCCCCACTCATGATCTTCACCCGCAACTCTTCCGCGAGTTGCAGGTAGCGAGGGCGCCAGTCCCGGCCATGCACACCGGCCACCGTACCCCCTAGACGTTCCAACGTCTGCCAGGTGGTCCCCCCCAGCCGGACGCTCCGGCACCGCCGGCACCACCACCGCCCCACGCGGAGCCTGCCCACGACGCCCACCAGGACCACGCGCAGCAGCGGCCCGCCGGCTGCTGGTGTTCACCGCGTCTCTCCCGTCCGCCCGTGCCGCCCGGCCTGTGCCTGCATGGCGTGTCGGGTGTGGGTCAGTTCCTCGATGAGCCGGTCGACATGGGTGAGCGTCAGGAGCACGGTTTGCGTGGTGCCGTAGTGGGTCGCGTCGAGCTTGATCGCCGGGTCGCGGCGGGTGAACCGGTCGATGAGCAGTTGCAGACTCACCCACCCGGTTCCCTCCCGCCCGATCGTGGCCAGGTACCCCCGGTGCATCGGATCGTTCGGGCCACAACCCCGGCACCACGGCGGACACACCACCGGCCGAGGCGACGCCGGCAGCCGCCGGTTCATGGGGAAGCCGTCACTCATCGCCGGCCCCCTGCCCGCCGGCCTGCGCCAGCAACCCGCGCAACTGCTCCACCAGCTCGGCCGCCTCCGACAGCGACAACTCCGCCCAGGCGTTCCCCGCCCGACACGACGCGTGCACGCACACCAGCGGAGCACCGGGAGTCTCCGCACTGATCAGGTACGTGACGACGAGTCCACTCGCCCGCTTCTCACCGACCCTGAGCATGTGGCCGCGATGACGACGGGCCATGTGCGCCATCACCGGCGGTACCAGATAGCCGCACCGCTCCGGCGTGCACCAGTCCGGGTGGCTCGTGACCGGGGCCGGCTTGCTCGGGCGGGTCATCGTGTCCACCGCCCGCCGTGCCCTCGGTGTGCCTGAGCCACCGTCATCAACGGCGCGTACCGCAGCATGGGCAGTTCCCGCGTGACGTCGACCGGCCACCAGGGCGCAGCGCCGGCCGATCCGCCGGACGACGCGGACGGCGTGTTGCTGCTGGTGGCCGGGATCGGTGTACGTCGGCGTGGCCGCCAGGACGACAACCAACCGCGTCGACGATGAGAGCCGGACATCGCACCTCCACAGGTAGACGAGGAACCGGCGGCCGACCACGAGCTTGGTTGTGGCCGACCGCCGGCCCGGATGAAGGCACGGCGCACCGTCCGACGCCGGACGGGTCGGGTACCGCCGAGCCAACTTGTCTACGCGGCTACCGCAACCGGTCCCGCAGGACGCCGCGCATAGGTGCGACCAGGGCCGATACCGCGACCACCCCTGACACGAGCCGTCACCCCGGCCGCACACCAGGAAACGTATCTACAAGTGGACGAGTTGTCTAGACGTCGAAACACGTCGCTTGCTTGGCACTTGGTACAACAAGTGCCAGGTACGGTGAACAGGTGCCCACCCCGCACTACGGACAGCCCCGCTACCGCACCATCGCCGACGAACTTAAACGCCGCATCGAGGGCGGCACTATCGCGCCCGGAGCTCTCTTACCAGCCGAGAGCGCGCTTACTGCCGAGTTTCGGGCAAGCCGCGGCACCATTCGGCAGGCCATAGCCGTATTACGAGATGCAGGCGCAGTGACTACCGAACACGGTAGGGGAACCTACGCAAACCCGCACCGCATCATCCACCAGTCAGATCACTCAAACGACCTTGAAGCAACGCAGCGCGAAATTTCCGCAGATTCAAAGCTTGCAGCCATCTTCGGGGTAGACGAAGGATCACCTTTGACCGAACACGAATTCGTGACGCGAAAAAATGGCAGAGCACACAAAGTCATCCGCGTATATCAGATTGACAGATCGATGACTTAGCTATATTTCGATCCGTCCAGCACACAACAAATCGCAGCAATTGACAGGCAATTCGTCACTTCAGAGAGACTTCTTCAGAAGCTCTTTAACCGCTTCGCCAAGCACTTGCGCCATTCGCACTGGCACGGCATTTCCAATTTGCCGCTCAATAGAGCCAAAATCGCCAGAGAAATGGTAGCTTGGGGGGAAAGTCTGAAATGCTGCAGCTTCGCGTAATGTAAGTCCCCGATGTTCGGTCGGGTGTATGAACGAACCACAGGCAGGGGTAACGCAGCGCGTCGTCATCGTTGGAGCAGGCGCATCAAGCCGAACCCGACCATAGGAAGCAGTCGCGCTTCTTTTCTTAAGGTTTACGTGGCAACTAAGCTGATGCTCTGCCGGCAGGTCAAATCGCGTGCCTCCGACGGGGACCGCCGAAATGCGGGCGACCACCTTCGACGAGTGAGTGCGGTGTCTGTTGAGCGCGTCGTCAGCAGGAACACTCTTGCCAAGTTCTTCCAGTGCGTCTCTTGCAGTTTTAGGCTCTTCAACAAGCCAGTTCCCAAGCAGTGAAGGGAGGGAGTTCGGAAGTTGGGCTCGACGCCCACGTATCGCAATCATAATTAAGCGACGCCGCCGTTGCGGCACGCCCACATCTGCGGCATCCAGCTTGAAGGAGGTAAGAGAATAGCCGATTCTCTCTATTGCCAGCTTTATCCGACTGAACCGCGAGTCTCGCTCCAATCCGGGCACGTTCTCCAATAGAACGGCGGCAGGGCGCAAAGCTCGAACGAATCGAACGACATCTAGCACCAAGTCATTTCGCGCGCTGTCGCTCGGCGACTCGTCACGTCGCGCCAAGGTGGAGAACCCCTGGCAGGGAGGGCACGCCTTGAGAAGGGTTAGACCGCCTGACTCAAGCCCTAGCTCACGCCTGACCTGGCTAGCGGTCAGCTCGCGTATATCTCGCTGCCATAACCTAGTAGCAGGGTGGTTCATCCGATAGGAGGCTGCGGCGGTGGGGTCGACCTCCACTGCGCCGATCACGTCGTAGCCGGCAGCACGAAGACCTTCGGTAGCACCGCCCGCCCCAGCAAACAAGTCGATGCATGTCAGGCGGTCCACGGGGGGGATGATACATGATCAATGGTCAGACTTAAAGCGTGACGTACTGTAAGTTTTACGTCTACAACCGGGTAGCGCTCCCGTCACTCCATGAGTAACGATACTTCCTTACACCATGGAGGGTCAGGTGCAACGAATGCAGGAGCCGGCTGAATTTGCAGGTGGGGAAGCTTTGGGTCAGCCCATCGAGACTACATCCCACCGCGTGCCGGCGATGCGTCGGCCTGGTGACGCCGAGCCATCGAAGCCCAAGTACACGATGAAGATTAGCCGTCTCACGATCGACAAACTGGGCATCAAGCTTTACGACCGCGTGACGGCGGTTCTGGCAGAGTTGATCGCTAACTCATATGACGCGGACGCCGAAAAGGTTGAAATCACCCTACCTTGGGGAGTATTTCTAAGTTCCAGCGGATCAAAAACAGGCCCGGCAGACACCCTGATCGACGTATCAAGCGCTGACGACTTGCCTGGTTCAGGCACTTTTGCCGCGCCACCTCAATCACCACTCGTAGCCTATGAAGATGCGCAACCCGTTGTAGCCACTCATGAGATCACCATTGTGGATGACGGCCACGGGATGACTGCAGACGAGCTCAATCGTCACTACCTATCAGTAGGGGCGGACCGTCGCAAGCGCACCGGCAGCGATAAATCTAGAGATAAACTACGGCCCGTAATGGGGCGAAAAGGCATCGGGAAGCTCGCGCCCTTTGGCATATGCCAGACCGTCGAAGTAATAACCGCAGGCGGAGAAGAGAGCCCAAGAGGCTACCGCGTTTCTCACATCGTGATGAAGCTTGCGGAAATGCTCGCAGACACCGATGCAGAGTACAACCCAGAGCCGGGCGAGCTTGACGGCACTTATAAGGAAGAATCCGGCACTACAATTAAGCTTCGGGATTTCTTCCGCAAGCGGGTACCCAGTCGAGAAGAACTAGATCGTCAACTGTGTGCACGATTCGGTCTAACCCGCGATGACTGGAAAGTGACCATCTATGATTCGCTCAGCAGCGGTGCCCCCTTTGAGCTAGGCACGCTTAAGATCGATTACCTTGAGGATACGCAAATCGATCTAAGCGGGCGGCCAGTCCCGTATGAAGATACCTTCCTTCCCGTTACTGGCTTCGTGGCATACGCACGCAAGCCATACAAAGACCCCGCAATGGCCGGGGTCCGCATTTATGCCCGAGGGAAGATCGTTGCCCAGACTAGGGACTTCGATATCGGAGCGGGCTTCACTGGCGAATTTAAGATGCGCTCGTATCTAGTGGGGGAAATCCATGCTGAATGGCTAGACCAAGAGGACGATCTCGTGCGCTCAGACCGCCAAGACATCATATGGGCGTCTGACCAAGGTGAAGCCTTAAGGAGCTGGGGCCAGCGCCTGATAAAAGAACTTGGCAAGCAGGCAGAGAAGGCTCTCAGCAAGGAAAAGTGGACCGATTTCAAACAGAAGGCCCAGCTTGACAAAAAGCTGGGAAAGATATCAGCAAAAGAGCCCGAGCTCCGCGACTCTGTAAATGAGGCGGCTAAACTTCTGGTAAAGGATGTTGATCCGGAAGCCCTTGAGGATCAGGACCATGTGGACCGAATTGCCGACCTCGCTATAGCCATTGCTCCGCACCGCACGCTTCTCGGCACTCTCCGGGAAGTCGCAGAAACGACAGCTACGACAATCGATGCAGTGATGGTGCTATTCCAACGCGCCCGCTTATTGGAAATGTACTCACTCGGCCAGGTTGCAGAAGAGCGACTGGATGTTATCGCCAAGCTGGAAGAACTCGTTGCGGACCGGTCCACCCTGGAACGCCCCCTGCAAGAACTGATCGAACAAGCCCCGTGGATTCTTGCACCAGAGTGGACGCCGCTCGGCATGAACGAATCGCTTAAACGCGTTCGCGCAAGCTTCGAGTCCTGGTATTTCAAGAAGTTCGGTCAAACTGTCGTAACCTCGGCCATCGACAACGAGAGGAAAGAGCCAGACTTCGTAATGCTAAACGACTCTGGCGTTCTTTGGATTGTGGAAATCAAGCGGCTCGATTACCATCTCACAAATGGCGAGTACGCGCGAGGAGTCGACTACCTGCAAGCTCTAGAAGATTTCCTCGACCACAACCCCGAACTTGGCAACCAGTTCCCAATTCGTCGCCTGACGTTTGTCGCAGACCACATCGACAGCCTCGGAGCGGTGGCAAAGTCTTCACTAGCATCGGATCCGCGGGTGTCACATCAGACCTGGCACGGGCTCTTAGATCTAACAAAGCGTGCCCATAAAGACTTTCTGGCCAGAGTAGACGCGATCAAGGCAGGCCAGCTTTCGGAGCCTTCAGACGAAACTGGCGACGTACTGTTCGAGGTGGATGGAGATGGTGCAGTAAATATCGTCACCTAGCGACAGGTTGGCACAACTGCCGAATAGCTCTGTTATGGATCAAGGCACCGCGCTCCGCGCGGTGCGGGGCGGCAAGCCCGGCCGGCGGCAATCCGCCCCGGATGCCTGCGGCACCGGGGCGGTAAGCCGCCGACAGCCGCCGGGACACCGCCCCATCAACCAGAGGGACCAGACCCGGCGAGGCCGTGACGGAAGCCGGCCGGTCGGACTGGTCGCGTGGTCGGGGCTTCCGGCTGCCGCGCCAGTCCAACCCCGGGACTGGCTTGCCACTGGCTCATCCCATCCCGGCACCCAGCTCCACGGCCAGGACGTGCCCGGCCCTCCCCCGCAGCCGCCGGCCCCTGCCCGGGAGCCCCACGCGCCGACCCCTTCAAAGGCCCCACGACAGCGCAGCCCGGCCGACACGAGGCGAGGCCAACTGAGCCAGCACTCAGGGCGTCTCCAGGGCGTCAGGGCGTCCACAGGGCGTCAAACGCCGGCCAACGATGACCAAGAACGACCATCGACACCCGAACATAGAACCAGCTCAGAGCCATGATCACGGCTCTGAGCTGGTGGGCGACGGACGAGTCGACCTGTACGCCGGATTCTGTGCGCGGCGCGTACCCCTCGCGGGGCCCGCACCGGCGGCGGCCATCCATCTCGGCCTACCGTCGCCGGCAGGCTCCTGCGGCCTACCCGCAGACATCGGGCGGGCAGCCCTCGAGCGTCTGCGCCGGGTCGTCAGCTTGCGGTGACGGCCCTTGCTTGGCCTTGCTCCGGGTGGGGTTTACCTAGCCACCCCGGTCACCCGGGGTGCTGGTGGGCTCTTACCCCACCGTTTCACCCTTACCGTCCCCGAGTGGGGGTCGGCGGTCTGTTTTCTGTGGCACTGTCCCGCGGGTCACCCCGGGTTGCCGTTAACAACCACCCTGCCCTGTGGAGTCCGGACGTTCCTCGGCGACGGGCCGCAGCCCGCCGACGCGACCGCCCGGTCGACTCGTCCGTCGCGCTCCCATCCTAACGACGCGACGTGCCCCACCGATGCCGCCCCGGTCCGCGCCGCGACGAAGCCGAGAATGGTACGCGGTTGACGCGGTGGGAGCGCGCTGATCAGGGCGTACTAGCCTCTGGGCACCATGGACCTCTCCGATGCCGCGCTGCTGCTCGTCGCCGGTCTCGCCGCGGGCACGGTGAACGCGGCGGCCGGCGGTGGTTCGCTGATCACCTTTCCGGCGATGATCGCGGTGGGTCTGCCGCCTGTCGCGGCCAACGTCAGCAACTCGGTGTCGGTCTTTCCCGGCTACGTGGCGAGTGTGGCGGGCAGCCGGATGGACCTGCCGCCCCGGCGGACGCTGTGGTCGTTGCTGCCGACGGCGGTGCTCGGCACGGGTGTCGGCTGCCTGCTCCTGCTGGCCACCCCGGCGCGGGCGTTCGAGCTGGTGGTGCCGTTCCTGGTGCTCGGGGCCACGGCGGTGCTGGCCTTCCAGGGGCCGCTGCGCCGGCTGGTCGGTCACCCGGCCGACCTGGGCACGCGCCGCCGTACCCTCACGGTGCAGGCGATGGTCGCGGTCGGCACGGTGTACGGCGGCTACTTCGGCGCGGCGCTGGGGGTGATGCTGGTCGCCGGCCTGGCCCTGGTGTTGGACGCGACGCTGGCCCGGGTGTCGGCGGTGAAGAACCTGCTCTCCGCCGTGGTGGGGTTGACCACGCTTGTGGTGTTCGCCCTGTTCGGGCCGGTGAACTGGGCGGCGGTGGCGGTGGTCGCGCCGGCCACCATGTTCGGCGGGTACGTGGGCGCCCGGGTGACCCGTCGGCTGCCGCCGGTGGTGCTCCGGTCGCTGATCGTCTGCTTCGGTACGACGATCGGCCTCTACCTGCTCTGGCGCGCGCTGGGCTGAGCAGCCGCGCCACCGCAACGCGAGAGCGCACGCCGACCGGAACGCTCGACCGTCAGTACGCCTCGCCGACCGGTTCCTCGGGGGCGTGTTCGGCCTGCCGGGCGGCCCGGTTCCAGCGCGACCAGAGCACCCGTTCGCCATAGCCGGCGGCCATCAGGTGCGCGAAGGCCAGGTAGACCAGCAGACCGACGGCGAGCACCCCGAAGCCGACCCAGAACGGCAGCGCCAGGCTGTGTTCGGCGAGCTTGCCGGAGAGGATCGGGGCGGGTGCGGCAGCGCCCCAACGGACCAGGTTGAACGCCCCGGTGGCGACCCGGCGGTCACCGGAGCCGAGGCCGAGGGCCAGGTCGGTGAGGTTGGCGTTGGCCAGGCCCATGCACAGGCCGGCGACGACCAGCACCACAAGCGCCTCGGCGGTGCCGGCCGAGGTCGCGAAGAGGACCATGCAGGCCAGCAAGCCGAGCAGGGCCACCCCGACGGTCTGCACCGCGCCGATCCGGTGGGCCAGCCGGTGGCCGACCAGCAGGATGCCGGCGGCCAGGCCGAGGCCCCAGCCGGTGAAGGCCAGCCCCAGGGGGATGACGTCGAGACCGAGGAAGAGCGGCGTGTAGCCGAGCACCACGAAAAAGACGAAGTTGTACGCGGCGGTGACCACGCAGAGGGTGACGAACGCCGGCCGGCGGTAGGTGGCGAAGATCTGCCCCAGCCGTACGGGGGCCTGCCGGTTGGTCGGCTCGCGAAGCCTGCGGGCGGCCACGATCAGGGCGAACACCATGAACACGCCGCAGACGAAGAACGGCAGTCGCCAGCTGACCTCACCGAGCAGGCCGCCGATCAGCGGACCGACGGCGAACCCGAGGCCGAGCGCGGTCTCGAAGAGGCCGACCACCCATTCCCGGTCGTTGGCCAGGTTGACAAGCACCACCATGGCGGTGGCGAAGAACATCGCGTTGCCCAGCCCCCAGACGCCACGCAGCACCGACAGTTGCACGATGTCGTTGCTGAACGAGGCGGCGATGGCGGCCAGGCCGACCACCGAGACGCCGGTGACGAGCACCGGCTTGAAGCCGAACCGTCCGCTGGCCAGGGTCGCCGGGATCATCCCGACCGCCATCACCGCGATGTACGCGGTGAAGAGCAGTTCGACCTGCCAGGCGGTGACCCCGATCGCGGTGCCGATGGCGGGCAGGATGGGGTCCACCACGGCGATGCCGGCGATGGCGAGGAAGGCCACCAGCGTGGTGGCGTAGATGGCACTGCGGTGTGGTTCGTTACGCCGATCCACTCCAGCCCCCTTGTCCTTGTCCGGCCGAGGCCGAAGATAGCTGTATCGTACAGTTAGTTTTGTTGTAGCATACAGCCATGACCGACGAACCCGCGACGGGAACGGACCCGGGCGACGGCACGCTCGGCCGGATCGAGACCGAAGTCGCCCTGCTGATGCGGCTGGGCGAGGCGACCCGCCGGGCCACCGGCAGCGCCGAGCACCGGGTCCTCGACCGGGCGGCGTACGTGATCCTGCGGCACCTGGACGCCACCGGCCCGCAGAACGTCTCGGCGCTTGCCGCCCGGCTCAACCTGGACGGCTCCACGGTGACCCGCCAGGTGTCGGCGCTGCAACGCGACGGCCTGATCACCCGCGCCCCCGACCCGGCCGACGGGCGCGGCACGGTGATCTCCCCCACCCCCGCCGGGCTGCACCGGATGGCCGCCGTCCAGGCCGCCCGGACCCGGCTCTACGGCGACATCCTCGCCGACTGGACCCCCGCCGACCGGGACACCCTGGCCACCCTGCTGGGCCGACTCAACGAGGCCCTCGACTCCCGTACCCGCCGCCGCTGACCCCGCCCCACCGCCCTGCCGGCCCCACCGCCCTGCCGGCCCCACCGGCCCCGCCGCCCTGCCGGCCCCACCGGCCCCGCCGCCCGCCGCCCTGCCGGCCCCACCGCCCTGCCCGCCCCACCGCCCTGCCGGCCCCGCTGCCCCGCTGCCCTGCCGGCCCCGCTGCCCCGCTGCCCTGCCGGCCCCGTTGCCCACTGCCCTGCACCGCCTGCCGCCCGCCACCCGACCCCGCCGCCCGCTGCGCTGCACCGCCTGCTGCCCGCCGCCCGACCTCGCGACTGCTGGCCGCGGGGCAGGCAGGGCAGCCACGTCCCGTCCCGTTATGGCAGCCCTCAGCGCGAACCAGGGCAACCCTCAGGGCGACTGGTGCCACACCGAAGGTGGCGAGGACCACGCTCACCCGGATGCCGGCGTCTCACCCCCGAACGCTGCCGGCTTCCGGCTGCCGGAAGTTAGGCAAGGCGACCAAACTGGCGAGCCAGCAGGTGGACCGGATGGAGGCGGTGCTGAAGGCGTGCTGAAGGCGTGCTGAAGCCCGGACCTACTCGATAGAGACGGGAGGGTGGGTAATCACATTCGGATGCTGTAGAGCTGAAGACGTTAGCGATTCAGCCGGCCTGGAAGATCGTGAATCGCTAACGTCATCAGCTCTACAGGGCGCGAAGTAGTACAGGTACACCACCGACCGAGGCCCAGGACCGAGGGCCCAGGGGCCGGTGCACACCATCTGCGACGCCCCCACCGGCTGGATCCGACGTGGTCCGTGGCGCGCCCGTCAAAGCCGGCCCCACCGGCGACCAGGGCGACCAGGGCGACCAGGGCGACCAGCCCCATCGGCCAGCACCATTGTCCACAACGCCTCCACGGGCTGGCTCCGACGTGGTCCGTAGCGTGCCCGCCCAAGTCCGCCCGGTCCGCCCAGTCCACCCGGTCGACCTGGTCCACCCGGTCCGGTCCACCCCGCCCGGTCCACCCGCTCCGCGTCGAGCCGGCCTCGCCGGCACACCCCACCGGCCACCCCGCCTACCGATTCCGCATCGAGGAAGGGATGGCGGAAGGACGGGTAGCGGAGGGCGGCAGGCGGGGACGGAGCGGCAGGGGCGGGGACGGAGCGGGGACGGGGCGGGTCAGGCGACCGGTTCGCGGGCCGAGTCGGCGTCCCGGTCGGGGCCGGGGGTGACGCGCGGGTCGCCCTCGTCGGCGAAGTAGTCGTCGGGGGTGGTGCCGTCCACGCCCTCGGCCACCTTCGCCGCCCGCAGCGCCAGCGTGACCAGCACCGCCACCACCAGGTTCACCAGCACCGCGACGATGCCGACGTAGATCGTCTTCTTGGTGTCGACGCCGAAGTCGGACAGTGGGAACGCCGACCCGCCGAAGTGCGCGCGCTTCGAGACGGGATTGGGGATCTGGTAGAGCATCCACATGCCCAGCCCCATACCGGCCGCCCAGCCGGCGATCAGCGCGCCCCGGTGGAACCAGCGGGTGTAGAGGCCCAGTGCCACCGCCGGTAGCGTCTGGAGGATGATCACGCCACCGATCAGCTGTAGGTCGATGGAGAACTGCGGGTCGAGGAAGACGATGCAGGCCACCGCGCCGACCTTCACGACCAGCGAGGTGATCTTCGAGACGTTCGCCTCCTGGGCCGGGCTGGCGTCCCGCTTCAGGTACTCCCGGTAGATGTTGCGGGTGAACAGGTTCGCCGCCGCGATCGACATGATGGCCGCCGGCACCAGTGCGCCGATGCCGATCGCCGCGTACGCCACCCCGGCGAACCAGTCCGGGAACTGCTTGTCGAACAGCACAGGCACCACCGTGTTGCTGTCGACGGTGCCCTCCTTCGCCCCGGGCAACGGCTTCACCCCGGCCGCGATGGCCATGAAGCCGAGCAACGCGATCAACCCGAGCAGCAGGCTGTACGCCGGCAACGCCGACATGTTCCGTTTGATCACGTCCCGGCTCCGGCTGGCAAGCACGCCGGTGATGCTGTGTGGATAGAGGAACAGCGCCAATGCCGAACCGAACGCCAGGGTGACGTACTGGAGCTGGTTGTCGGCGTTGAGCAGGATGCCGTCGTTCGGGTTCGGCGAGGCGGCGAACTTCGCGTCCGCGGCGTCGAAGATCGAACCCCAACCCCCCAGCTTGTACGGCAGATAGATGACCGCCACCAGGATGACGACGTAGATCAGGCTGTCCTTGACGAAGGCGATCAGCGCCGGGGCGCGCAACCCGGACTGGTAGGTGTAGGCGGCCAGGATCGCGAAGGCGATGATGATCGGCAGGTGCCGGGCCACCGCGTTGTCACCGGTGACCCCCATCGTCTTGAGTACCGCCTCGATGCCGACCAACTGCAACGCGATGTACGGCATGGTCGCGACGATGCCGGTGATCGCGATCAGCAGGGCCAGCACCGGCGAGTCGAACCGGCGGCGGACGAAGTCGGCCGGGGTGACGAAACCGTGCCGGTGCGACACCGACCAGAGTCGGCAGAGCACCAGGAACACCAGCGGGTAGATGACGATCGTGTACGGCACGGCGAAGAACCCGGCCGCGCCCGCCCCGAACATCAACGCCGGCACCGCAACGAACGTGTACGCCGTGTAGAGGTCACCGCCGACCAGGAACCAGGTGATCCAGCCGCCGAAGCTGCGCCCGCCCAGACCCCACTCGTCGAGGTGTGCCATGTCCTTCGGCGCCCGCCACCGGGCCGCCACGAAGCCCATCGCGCTCACCAGCAGGAAGAGCGCCGAAAACACGATGATCTCGACCAGATGATCCCGCCACATTAGTGGTCACCCCGCTTCTTGGTCATCTGGTAGACCAGCGTGGTGGTGGCCACCCCGAGCAGGATCCAGACCAGTTGCAGCCAGTAGAAGCGCGGGAAGCCGAACAGCCGGGGCGAGTCCGCGTTGAACAGCACCGGGATCAGCGGCACCACGATCGGGACGAAGAGCAACCAGTTCCAGGGGCTGTGGTCCTTCGCCCTGGACGACGCGGTACGCGGCGTCTCCGGTTCGCCAGCGGTCATCTGATCCACCTCCGGTAGTCGTGCCGGCCGGTAACGGCCGGACGCTACGACCCGGTGGAGCCAGTCATCGTCGATCGGCGCTTGACGATGCGCCCAACGGCCGCCCGGCTGCGCCGAACGGCGCGACGCACAGCCCGACGCATCGACCCACGACGAACCGGCCCGGGACGTCCCGGGCCGATCGACGTCCTACCCGGGATCAGTCGGTCGGGAGGTGGGCGGTGTCGTTGACCGAGCGGACCGCGACCCCGCCGTCGGGCCACATGTCGAGCACCGAGATGCCGGCCGCGTCCAGGTAGAGCCGGTGCAGGAAGGCGTCCCCGGCCGCGAGGGCGTCGCGCAACGCCAGCTTGATCGGCGAGACGTGCGAGACGACCACCACGGTCTCCCCCGGGTACGCCTCCCGTAGCGCCGCCATCGCCCGGTCGACCCGCTGCGCGACCTCGGCGAACGACTCACCGCCCGGCGGGGCGATCCGGGTGGAGGCGAGCCAGGCGTCCAACTCGCCGGGCCACCGGTCGCGTACCTCGGCGAAGGTGTGGCCGTCCCAGTCGCCGAAGTCGCACTCGATCCAGTCGTCCTGCGGGCGTACCGGCAGCTCGCCGAGCGCCCCGGCGATCGCCTCGGCGGTGGCCGTACACCGGGACAGCGGGGAGCTGAGCACGGCCGCGACGGACGGGGCCAGCGCGGCCACCCGGGCGGCGGTGGCCCGCGCCTGGGCCTGGCCGGACTCGGACAGCGGGACGTCGGCGCGGCCGGCGTAGCGATGCTGCACGGTCCACTCGGTCGCACCGTGCCGGACCAGGATCAGCCGGGTGGCGGTGAAGGTCGGCCTCGGCTCCCAGGACGCCTTGACGGTCGCCGGGTCGGTGCCGGCGGTCCGGGTGTCGGCGCGGGCGGCCACCTCGCGGGCCTGCGCCCGGGCCGGTGAGTCGGCCGCCGCCACCGGCCGGGACGGCGCGACGTCGACCGGCGCGGCCACCGGCCGGGACGGCTTGCCGGCGGCGGCGTCCATCGCCGCGTTGGCCAGGGCGTCGGCGTGCTTGTTGCGTTCCCGGGGAATCCAACTGAACCGGACGGTGTCGAACCGGTCGACAAGCGCGGCGGCCCGCGCGGCGAGCGGACGCAGCCCCGGGTGTTTGATCTGCCACCGGCCGCACATCTGCTCGACCACCAGCTTCGAGTCCATCCGGGCGTCGACCTCGACCGCGCCCAGTTCGGCGGCGGCCTCCAACCCGGCGATCAGCCCCCGGTACTCGGCGACGTTGTTGGTGGCCGTCCCGATCGACTCGGCGCGCTCCAGCAGCACCTCGCCGGAGGCCGGGTCCCGGACCACGGCACCGTAACCGGCCGGCCCGGGGTTGCCCCGGGAGCCGCCGTCGGCCTCGATGACGACCGCACGCACCGCCACCGGGCTACAGCCCCGACTCGTTGGTACGCACCATGATCCGTCGGCAGTCCTCGCAGCGGACCACCTCGTCCGGGTCCGACCTGCGGATCCGGGCCAGGTCCGCGCCGGAGAGATCCAACCGGCAACCGCCGCAGCGGCCCGCGGTGAGCAGCGCCGCGCCGAGCCCGGTGTCCTCGCGGATCTTGTCGTACAGGGTCACCAGCTCGGCGGGGAGGTCCGCGGCGAGCGGCTTGCGCGCGCCCTTCTTGAACTCCTCCTCCTTGGCGATGGCGGCCAGGCTGTCGTCGCGGCGCTGCTCGGCGGCGGACCGCCGGTCCCGGGTCTCGGCGATCCGGGCCTCGATCCCGTCGAGGGTCGCCTGGGCCGTCTCCCGCTGCTCCATCAGCTCCAGCTCGGCGTCCTCCAGGTCGCCCTGGCGGCGGTTGAGGGAGACCAGCTCGTGCTGGAGCGCCTCCAGCTCGCGGGCCGGCCCGCTGCCGCTGGCCAGCCGGGCCTCGTCCTTGCTCTTGCGGGCCCGTACCTGGTCGATGTCCTTCTCCAGCCGGGCGATGTCCCGGTCCAGGTCGTCCACGGCGACCTGGGCGCGGACCCGGTCGTCCTCCAGCGCGGACAACTCGCGGGCCAACCCCTCCAGCTCGGCCCGTTCGGGCAGCGACCGGCGACGGTGGGCGAGCTGGGCGAGGGTGGTGTCGATCGCCTGAAGATCGAGCAGGCGGCGCTGGACCTGGGGTTCAGCCTTCACGGTCGGGGCTCCTTGTCGTCCATCGCGGGTGCGGCGGCGTGCACGGTCCACGGGTCGGTGTCCAGGTCGGACACCACGGTCTCGACGCCGAAGCCGGCCCGCAGGTGGGCGGCCACGTCGTCCAGCCAGGGTCGTTCGGTCGCCCAGTGTGCGGCCTCCAGCAGGGCGGGCCCACCGGCGGCGAGGTGCTCGCCGGCGGCGTGGTGCCGCAGGTCGGAGGTGAGGAAGGCGTCCGCCCCGGCAGCGGTCGCCGCGGCCAGGAAACCCTCGCCCGAGCCGCCGCTGACCGCGAGGGTACGCACGATACGCCCGGGATCGCCGCCGGCGCGAACCCCCCACACGGTGGCGGGCAGGACGGCGGCGGCGTACCGGGTCAACTCGGCAAGCGTCAGCGGGGCGGGCAGCTCACCGACCCGGCCGATGCCCCGACCGCCACCGGCCGCCGGGGAGCCCGGGGCGGAGGGTTCGAGGGGCCGCAGGCCGGTCAACCCGAACCGGGCGGCCAACGCGTCGGAGACGCCCGGCGCGGCGATGTCGGCGTTGGTGTGCGCCACGTACAGGGCCACCCCGGCGCGGATCAGGTCGTGCACGATCCGCCCCTTCCAGGTGGTCGGGGCGACCGACGAGACGCCGCGCAGCAGCAACGGGTGGTGCGCGACGATCAGGTCGGCACCTGCGGCGAGGGCTTCGGCGACCGTCTCGGGGACGACGTCCACCGTGCCGTAGACCCGGCGGACCGGGTCGGTGGGCTCGCCGAGCACCAGACCGACCCGGTCCCACTCCTCGGCCCAGGCGGGCGGAAAACACCGATCCAGCTCGGAGACGACATCGGCGACGGACGGCGGGGACGCGGTTGTGCTCACGGCCGGTCAGCTTACCGGCGCGCAGCGGCGGCCACGCCCACGCCCGTCGGTCGGGTCAGGCGGCCGAGGCGGCCCGGGACCGGTCCGGCAGGGCCGCCACCGCCGCCTCCCACGGAAAGGCGTGCAGGTGCCGTTCCCCCGTACCGGGCGGGTGCAGCGGGTAGACGTGGTCGCCGAAGAGCACCGTGGCACCCCACTCGCGCAGTCGTTGCAGACCGGTCTGGAAGGCCGGATGCCCGGCCATCGCCGCATTGGTGAACGGCACCACCACCACCGGCACCCCCTTGCCCTGGCCCTCGACCAGCAGGCCCAGGGCCAGGGTGTCGGTGATCCCGGCCGCCCACTTGTTGACCGTGTTGACGGTGGCCGGGCAGACCACCATCGCGTCGGCCGGGGGGAGCACGTCCGGGTCGCCCGGGTTCTTGTAGTGGGTACGGACCGGGTGCCCGGTCTGCCGGGCCAACGCGGCCCGGTCCACGAACTTCGCCCCGTCGGGGGTGGTGACGACGCAGACCTCCCAGCCGTCGTCCTGGGCCAGGTCGACCAGGCGGTCGAGGTGACGGGCCAGCGGCGAACCGCAGGCGATGACGTAGAGCACCGCTCGGTGCTCGCTGCTCTGGTGCGGGCCGCCGCTCATCCGGCCACCGTCGTGCTCATACTCCGACTCCCATCTGCTCAGCCAACTCCGCCAGCGGCCCGGGCAACGCACCCCGTGTGCGACGCAGGACGTCGGAGAGCACTTCGTGGGCGATGGGCCGGCAGCGGATCTCCGACGAGGCGAGCCGGTCGCCGCGCAGCAGCATCTCCCCCGCCATGGCGATGTCACCGAGCTGGGTGTAGCCCCGGGCGATGTCGAGCAGGTGGTGGGCCCGGCGTTCGGGCAGCAGCCCGTTGAAGCTCGGCTCCGGGATGCGCTGGTGGATCTCCACCGCCCGCCCGCCGTCGCCCATCTCCACCGCGGCGGCGGCCCGGTGCAGTTCGAGGTTCGTCGGGCCGAACGAGGTCCAGTAGTGGTTCTGGTCGCCGCCCAGCATGACGGCCGCCTCGTGGGCACCGTGGAACAGTTCCTCGACGGCGTCCGAGTCGCCGAACCGGGCGGCTGCCATCGCACCCTGCAACAGCAGCGTGCCATAGACGGAGAGCCGGGCCGGCTCGCTGTCGTTCATGCCGCCGGGGGCGAGCCGGTTGGCGATGCTGACGTTCAGTTCCAGGGCGGGGCGGGCCCGGCCCATCGCCACCAGCGCGTTGCAGACCCGGGAGGTGGCGACACCTGCCAGCAGCGGGTCGTCGGCGCGTTGGGCCACCGCCATCGACCGGTCGGCTGCCAACCAGGCCAACTCGCACTCGCCCAGTTTGCGCAGCACCGAGGAGGCGATCTGGTAGACCTGCCCTAGCAGGTGGGCGGCTTCCTTCGCCTGGTCACCGTGGTAGCCGGCGTCGGCGGCCTGGGCCTCGCGCAGCAGCTTCGGCAGCGCCCGGGTGAGCATCCCGTAGCGGCCGTACTGGTAGGTGAGCCAGGCGTGCGTGACGGCCTTGCGCATGTCGAACAGCGGCGGCGGGTGCGACACGGCGTCGAAGTACGCGGTCATCGAGCTGTACTGCTCCAGGGCCGCCCGGATCTCCTGCACCTCGATCTGGTCGATGCAGCTGAGTGCGTCGGTACGCCGTTCCGGGTCCTTGCCGAGCAGCAGCTGCACGTCGATCC
Organism: Micromonospora sp. DSM 43699; assembly: GCF_055517075.1. Taxonomy (NCBI): domain Bacteria; kingdom Bacillati; phylum Actinomycetota; class Actinomycetes; order Micromonosporales; family Micromonosporaceae; genus Micromonospora; species Micromonospora sp. DSM 43699. The sequence goes on along the minus strand of NZ_JBTMMT010000042.1, from coordinate 15,076 downwards.
GGAGGATGACGGCGATCTCGTACAGGACGGAGAACTTGTCAAGTCGGCGTACCCCGCGTTCGACCTTGTCGACCCAGCTCTTGGACTTGCCGAGCCGGTCGGCGAAGACCTGTTGGGACATCTTGCGCCGCCCGCGCCAGTAGGCCACCCGTCGCCCTATCGGCAGCTCGTCCATCTTCTCTCATTCCTCCCCATCGTCGGTTCGTCCGGCCCGGTCTCCGGACGTCCCGCGCGGGGCGCTTCCGATCCGTCCGTTCCAGGTATTCGCAGGTCGCACAGCAGGTGCGCCTTTCATGCAGCTCGTTCTCTTACCTTTCCCGTGCAAGTTGCACGAGCCGTTCGTCAGGACAACGATCCCGGGTCGGGACAGTGACGGCGCTCGACGTGAGGGGTGGCCGTGACCGGTCGGAGTGAGCGGAGAGCACGGAACATGTGGGAAGTCGTCGGGCCGAGGGTCGCCCAGCTGTCACCGATCGAACGGGTCCGGCTGCGCCGGATCGCGGTGCGGTACGCGGTACACGGCTGGGAGGTGACGCCCGGCGCCTGTCTCGCGCGCAGCCGCTTCGTGTGCGGCCGGGCCGGTTGCCCCACCGTCGGCTGCCATCCCGCCCTGGAGAACTGGGAGCGCGGGGCGAGCACCGACCCGGCCCGGGTGGCCACCTGGTGGCGCAGCCGCCCGCACGGGGTGCTGCTGCCCACCGGCCGCGCCTTCGACGTGCTGGAGATCTCGGCGCACCTCGGCCGGCGGCTGCTCGACGCGGTTCCCGGCCACCCGGCCGGCCCGGGCGCCCGGGGTCCGGTGGTGGTGACCCCGACCGGACGATGGATGTTCCTGGTCCGCCCCGGCGACCCGCTCCGCCCCGAACTGGAGCACTGCTTCCACGTGGTACGGCACGGGACCGGCTCGTGGATTCCGGCACCGCCCACCCGGCTGCCCGAGGGCACGGTGCGCTGGGCGGTCGCCCCGGAGCAGGCCCGCTGGCAACTGCCCGACTCGTACCTGTTGCAGAACACCCTGATCGAGGTGTTACGGGCCGACGGGGTGACGCTGACCCCGGAGCTGCTGCCCGGCCAGCTCCCGCTCCCGCGGCGCGGCCACTGAGCAGGGCAGGCCCGCCAGCGTCCGGGCCGACGCCGGACTCGTTGCACACCACGACGGCGCGACCGCGCCACCGGAGCGGGGGTAGGACATGGCCAGGGACGACGAGATGCCGTACACCGACGACACCGAGCCACCGCACCGGTGGCGACCACGCCACTGGTCGGACACCCGGCCCGCCGGTTCCCGACCGGGGCGGCCCCGGCCGACCGGCTCCCGTCCGGCCGGTACCCGGCGCACCACCCGGTGACCAGCACGCCGACGGGCACCACCCACGGACCGGCACCACCCACTGAACCCACCTCGCCACTGGCCCTGAACCGCCTGGTCGGGGTCAGTCGGCAAGCGGCAGGGTGGTGGAGCGCAGCAGCCGACGGTCGTCGGTGACCACCGCGTGCAGGTGGCCGGGGAGCCGGTCGAGCCAGCCGACGCCGGCCACGCCCATCGCCACCGCCGCCGTGGCGTACGCGTCCGCGACGCCCAGGTCCGGGCCGACCACGGTGACCGAGCGCAGGCCCCGGGCCGGCTCACCCCGCCGGGGATCCAGGACGTGGTGCCCCCGCTCGTAGACGCCCGAGGTGGCCACCGCCAGGTCGGTGCCGGTGAGCACCAGGCAGGTGGCGGACGCGTCCCAGGGATGCCGGACGCCGATCCGCCACGGCTGCCCGGACGACGAGTGCCCGCGTACCCGGACGTCACCGCCGGCGTTGAGGCAGTGCTGGCCCGCCCCGGCCGCCACCAGCCGGTCCGAGGCGACCTGGGCCGCCCAACCCTTGACGTAACCGGAGGGGTCCCACCTCCCGGTGGCGTACGCGTCGAAGTAGCCGTCGGTGTCGCCCCACAGGTCGGCGCAGCGGGCCAGCACCGCGCGCAGGTCCGCCGACGCCCCGGCCAGCGGCAGCTCCCCCCGGTCGAACCGGCGTACCTCGCTGTCCTCGCGGTAGGTGGTGAACCGGGCGTCGACCTCGCGCAGCCAGCGGAACGTGTCGTCGGCAAGCGTCCCGAGGGTGGCGGCGGGCAGGTCGTCGGCGAGGTCCAGGCTGATCGCCGTACCCATGACGTGCTCGACCCGGCGCAGACCGGGCCGGGTCGACGGCACGGTCATCAGCGCGCCTGGTCGAGCGCGGCCTGCAACGACTGTCGGTAGCCGTTGCTGGTGGCGGTCGCCTGGGAGATCGTGTCCAGGCTGGCGCCCTGCTGGCGCACCACGTCCCCGGAGGTGCCGCTGTAGGCGTCGTCCACCCGTTTGCTGCGCAGGTCGGACTGGCCGCCCTGGGGCAGTTCCAGGGCCACCGCGTTGACGATCTTCGTGCCGGAGACGGTGAGCTGCACCTGCACGTTGCCGAACTCCGTGACGACCACCGGGCCGGTGACCTTGCGGGTGGTCGACTTCGGCGCGGCGGCGGTGCTCCTCGGGGCGGCCGGGGTGCGCCGGGTGCCGCTGCCACCTGCGGTGGTCCGGGCGGCACCGGGGGTGCGGCTCGCCGTGGCCCCGGGGCGACCGGTCGGCCGGGTCGTCGCGGCGGCCCGGTCCGGAGCCACGCCAGGGCTGGCCGGACCGGTCCGTCCGGGCGTCCCGACGGGTACGCCGGCCGGCAGGTCCTGGGCGACCTGGCTGCCGCCCGGTGCGCCCTTGAGCACCACCAGGGCGGTGGTGCCGGCGGCCAGCCCGGTGATCGCGAGAAGCGCGCGACGCATGTCAGGTGCCTTTCTACAGCTCGAACGGGGCGAGGTGGATCTGCCGACGGGGCACGCCGGCCTGGCGGAGCACCCGCACCGAGGAGTCGACCAGCCCCTGCGGCCCACACAGGTACACGTCCCGGCGGATCAGGTCGGGCACCAGCCGGCGCAGCCCGTCCGGGCTCATCACCTGCCGGGGGCCGGCGTCGGCGCGGGAGCCGACGACATACCAGACGGAGGTCTGCCGGGCCTGGGCAAGCCAGTCCAGTTCGTGCTGCAGCAGCACGTCGGCCGGGGTGCGGGCCCGGTAGATCAGGGCCGCGCCGGGCGGCAACTCCTCGAGCATCGCCCGCAGCGGGCCGATGCCGCTGCCGCCGGCGATCAGCAGGGCCCGTTCCCGGGTCCGGTGCGCGGCGGTGAAGGTGCCGGACGGACCCTCCGCCCAGACCCGGGTGCCCGGGTCGAGATCGCGCAGGTCGGCGGTGTGCCTGCCGACCACCTTGACGGTGAGCCGCAGCCAGCGGCCGTTCGCCGCGGCGGAGAGCGAGAACGGGTGTGACTGCCACCAGCAGCCCCGGGCCAGGAACCGCCAGCGCAGGTACTGCCCGCCGAGCAGGTCGAGTTGGTGGAGCCGGTGGCCGGTCAGGTAGATCGAGACGGTGTCCGGGCTCTCCGCCACCACGTCGGCCACCCGCAGCCGGTGCCGCAGGTTGAGCAGCAGCGGCGCGACCAGCCGGCCCCAGAGCAGGGCGGCGGCCACCAGCAGGTAACCGGCGATCCAGCAGGTGCGTACCGGGCCGGGCGGGAAGAGCTGCGCGCCGTTGCTGAACTGGTGGCCGAAGCCGAGCAGCAGCGCCAGATAGCTGGTCAGGTGCAGGTGGTGCCAGAGTTCGTAGGGCATGGCCCGGCGGATCGCCCGGATGCCGGTGCCGCCGACGAGCAGCAGGATGCCGGCCGCGACGAAGGCGGACACCATGTCGTCGAAGTCGCGCAGCAGCACCCCCACCTGGGCGGTGACCGGGTTGTCCTGGGTCCGCGCGTAGCCGACCACCAGCAACGACAGGTGGGCCGACACCGCCACCAGCAGGGTCGCCCCGAGGTCGCGGTGCACCCGGGACAGCCGCTCACCGCCGACCCCGCGTTCCAGCACGCCGAGGCGGCTCATCATCAGCACCTGCACCAGCAGCAGGTAGCCGGCGACCAGGCCGGTGACCCGACCGGCGGCGGTGAGCAGGTCGGCGGTGCCGGCCAACGAGCCGGCCGGGGTGTCGAGCCACCACGGCAGGACCGCGGCCACCAGGCCCAGCCAGAACAGCCCGGACAGCACCCGCCGACCGGCGGACCCGCGTCGGGGCCGGGCCGGCGGCGAGGGTACGGACGCAGCCGACCGGCCGCCGTACCGGGACTGTTCCCCGGTATGACGGCCGGCTGCGGGCAGGCCCGGACGGGTCACGCGTAGAGCTTCATCGGAGTGAACTTCTTCCTCGGGAAGATCTTGTCCACCTGCGCCGTGGTCAGCCCGAACCGGCCCTGCGCCACCGCACCGTAGACGTCGAACATGTTGTTGTACTCAGGTACGTCGCCCGAGTCCAGATCGCTCAGTCCGTCCCAGGTGCCCAGCAGCGAACCGGCGAGCTTACGACCGGACAGGATGGTGACCACCCCGCCGTGGCCGTGGTCGGTGCCGCCGCCGTTGGAGGCGACCCGGCGGCCGAACTCGCTGGACACCATGATCGTGACGTCGGCGGCCCGGTCACCCAGGTCGGTGAAGAAGGCCGCCATCGCGTTCGCCAGCTCGCCGAGCCGCCGGTGCAGCTGACCGCCGGAGCGGGTGCCCTGGTTCTCGTGCGTGTCGTAGCCGCCCATGCCGACCGTGGCGACCCGGACGTTCGCCCCACCCTTGATCAACTGGGCGAGCTGCTGGAAGGCGTACCCGACGCCCTCGTACTCGACGCCCTCCGCCGGCTGGTACGGCTTCGCGGCGAGCTTCTGGGCGGTCGACAGCGCGCCCATCCCCTCGATCACCGCCTCCTCGACCGGGTGGTTGATCCCGGTGAACAGGCCCCGGATCGCCTTCTCGGTGGCCGCCCGGTAGCGGTCGTCGCCGTTGAGCCGCAACGAGCCGACGCTGTTGAGCGACAGCGCGCCGTTGGTGCCGACCAGCGAGCGGGGCAGCGTGCTGCCGATGCCCACGCTGCGGAACGCGGTGCCCTTGCCGAGGGAGTCGACCAGGCTGTCCAGCCAGCCCCGGCCGCCTGTCTCGTTGGGCAGGCCGCCCAGGTTGCAGGCGTCGGCGGCCTGGAAGTGGCTGCGGGACAGCCGCTCGTCGGAGACCGCCGGGACGAAGCCGAGCTGACCGGCCCTGAGCCACTTCTCCAGCGGGGCGAAGGCGCTGGTCAGCTTGAAGCCCCGGCCCAGGGCCAGCGAGTCGTCGCCGAGCAGCAGGTCCGGGCGGGCCTTGGCCAGCACCGGGTCGTCGGCCGGGGCGACCAGGCTCAGCCCGTCCAGCCCGCCGTAGAGGAAGACGTGGATCAGGGTGCCGGTCTTCGTCGCCGCGAACGAGGCGGAGGTGGTGACGAACTGGGCGGTGGCCAGCGTGGTGGCGGTGGCGGCGGCCCCGGCGACGAAGGTCCGCCGGGTCACCCCGCGCCCGTCCTGCTGGGCCTCCTCCAGGTCCTCCAGCCGGCGGTAGCGGTCGGCCTCGGCGGCGTTCTCGGCGACGACCACGTCGGCCTCGGCGCGCAGCAGCGCCTCGGCCGGGTCGTCGGCCAGCCGGCGCAGGTCGGGGCATTCGGGGTGCAGGGGGAACGGGGGCACGGTCTTCTCCATCGGGTGCGTCACCGGCTTCTCCATCGACTGCCTCACCGCAGGTGGTGCTGGGGGGACGCGAGGATCGCCCGCGCGACGGCGGTGACGGCACCGTCGAAGGTGGCGTCGACCTTGGCGGTGGCGGGCACCCCGGCCACCCCGAGGATCAGGTTCCTCTCGCGCGCGGACAGCTTCTGGTGCACCAGCCGCTGGGCCAGCGCGTCCACGTACGCCCCGGCGGTCGTCGGCGGCTTGGCCACCAACTTCTCCGGTCTGGTGTACGTGAACTGGGTGCGGTTGCCGGCGATCAGGTCGGCGGCCTCGTTCCACCCGTTGACCATCGTGCCGGCCGACGTCCAGGCGACGTAGACGTCCGGGTAACCGTCCGGGGTGGGCTGGCCCATCGGGTACTGGCCCAGCTCGCGCAGCTTGTCGTGGACCTGGCGCAGCCCCTGGGCGAACGCGGTGCGCTTGCTGTCACCCTGCCGGAAACCCGGTCCGGCCTGCGGCTGGACCCCCAGCGTCCGGTACGTGGCGACCAGGTACTCCATCGGCCGGCGCACCTTCTGGCCCACCGCCGCCCAGAACTCCGAGGAGCTGAACAGCGACATGAGCAGCGGCTTCACCGAGCCCTTGTTGACCGTGTAGATCTTGGCGAGCCGATCCACCAGGGACTTCGGCGGGGTGTCCGAGACGAACCGGGTGGCCAGGCTGCGGGCCACGTACCGGGCGGTCGACGGGTGCAGTGCGATGTAGGTGATATAGGCGTCGATGACCTGGTCGGCCTTCTTCGGGTCGGCCGATTCGTTGGGGTGGCTGAAGCCCAGGATCTTCACCTTGCCCCGGTAGTGCCGCTCGTCGCGGAAGACGTACTTCCCGTCGTCGACGCCCCGACCGGTCTGGAGCAGGGCGGCCTGGCGGACGTCCTTCTCGGTGTAGCCGCCGTCGACCCCGACCGAGTACAGCTCCAGGTTCTCCCGGGCCAGGTTCTCGTTGACCGCGTCGGCCCGGGAGTCGTTCTGGTTGAGGTAGAGCAGCAGCGCCGGGTGCTTGTTCGCAGCCACCAGCATGTCCGGGTAGCTGCCCATGGCGTGCTTGCGGACCACGTCCCGGTCGAACGAGTTGCGGTACGCCTCACCGCCGTCGAAGTCTGCCGCGACGTGCAGGAAGTCGTTCCAGAAGTCGACCATCACCTCGTAGAGCTGCCGCTCCGACCAGATCTGCCGGGCCAGCGTGCCGTCGACCATCTCCTTCTCCGGCTGCGCCCCCCGCTCGTTGAGCTGTTCCCGCTGGTCACGCAGCTGCTGGCTGGTCAGCTTGAGGGTGGGCAGCTCGGCGAGCTTCAGCTCGGCGGCGCTCGGCGCGATCTTCTCCGGGTCGAGCTGCTGACGCACCCAGGCGTCGATGCCCATCCGCCTGATGTCGGCGAGCACCTTAGGGGTGGCCCCGAAGGTGGCCCGGCTGGCCAGATGCCGGACCGGGTCCTTGGCCAGCACGGTCTTCACCGTCACCGGGGTCTCCGCCGCGGCGGCGGCCGGGCCGGAGAAGGTGCGCCCCCCGCTGGGCGAGTTCTTCTTCAGCGCCGCACCGGCCCGGGAGCCCATGTAGCTCTCGTTCTGCTCGGTGTAGGTGCGTACCGTGCTCGGCTGCTGGCCGCTGGGGCGCGCCGGCGTGCCGTCGGTGACGGTGGCCCCGGTGGCGTCCCCGGCGGCGGTGTCGGCACCGAACAGGCCCCGCACCTGGGGGCTCATCGCCAGCGCCGCGCCACCGGCCACCACGGCGGCGGTGCCGCCCAGCGCGACCAGGGCGCGTCGTCGGCCGACCCGGCCCCGGTCGCCGTCCCCCTCGTCGTCCAGGGTGGGCAGTCCGCTGCCGGCCGGCTGGTGAAACGCCTGCCGACCCAGACCCTCGGGGCCGACCCACTGCGGGCCCCGGGACACACCGGCGGGCGGGTACCCGTGCTCGCCGTGCGATGCGGCGGGATGACCGGGGGCGTCGTAGGACACCGTGGGATATCCGTCGGCGGCGGGATGTCGTCGTCCGTCCCAGCCGCGGTCGTCGCGCGGTCGGTGCGGTGGCACATTCTGGTCGGCCATGTACCGGTCCCGTTTTCTTTCGGTGCGCCGTACCACTGCGACCGGAGGCGGGTGGCGGGTGCGGCGGCTGTTGCCGGAGGAGTTGCCACGGGAACGTAGCCAACGGGTGAGAGGCCTTCAAGGCTGCTCACGACGGCCCGGAAGGGCACTTAAGACGCAGCTCAGCGGCACCCTCGGCCGGGCGGTTCCGCCCCGGCCGGGCGGCGGCGTCCCCAGCAGGAACGACGTGTCCGGCTGCGACCCTGCCGTACCGTTCCCGCGGTACGCGTCGCCGAGCGCGACGTTCACCGGCACAGCGAAACTTAAGGCACCGGTAAGCCGCCGTTGAGGTCGCCCCGGGCACCCCCGTGGCCCGGTTTCGGGCCGCCCGTCCCGTCGCCGACCGGCCCGTTCCCGCGTGCGCGCAGCCGGGACCGAAAGTAGCAACAGCAGGAGGGCGTGACCCGCCGCCGAAGCGGGTAAGCCGCCGAACCGCCGAAGCCGTGAGGGGAAGGCACCGCCATGCTCAGCAAAGAGGATCAGCGCAGATTCGAACAGATCACCCGGCAGCTCCGGGAGAGCGACCCGAAGTTCTTCGCGAGACTCGACCATCGGGTCCGGGCCCGACGCGGACGCTGGCTGATGTTGCTGACCGTCATCCTGTGGGCGTCGCTGCCCGCGATGACCGTCCTGGCCGGACGATCGGCCGGCGCGATGTGCGTCGTGCTCCTGGCGGCCAACACCGGCCTGATGTGGCACTTCCGGCACCGCTGGCGCTGGCGCTGACACTCGGCCCACCCGATACCGGCCGGACCGAGACCGGTCAGCCCGGGCCGAGGGCCTGGTAGGCCCGACGCAGGCGTTCCAGCAGGCCGGGGCCGCCGATCGCCGGTGCGGGCGAGCCGAGCTGACGCAACAGCAGTTCCGGGTCGGTGGCCAGGATCGTCGGCCGGTCCGGTAGCGGCACCGGCGGCAACCAGAACCGGTCCGCCGCCTCGGTGAGCGGCACGTCGGGCAGGTCGGCGAGCACCCGGGCCGACCCCGCCACGGTGGTGTCCGACCCGACGTCCGCACCGTCCACGAGCGACGGTACGGCGACCGGTGTCCGGCCGGGCGCACCACCCGACGCGACGTCGACAGGCGAGCCGTCGACGGGTGCGGGTGACCCGACCGCCTCGGCGCGGAGCGTACGGAGCCGGCCCAGCAGTTCGTCGCGGCTGCGGCCCCGCCAGTGCAGCAACTGGAACGGATCGGCGTCGAACGCCTCGGCGAGCAGGTAGAACGTCGCCGCGAGGTGTTTGCACGGCACCGCGAAGTCGGGACAACCGCAATGCTGGGTCAACTCCCCCACCGAGGCGGGGAACAGGGGCGCCCCGGCGGCGGCGAACACCTGCTCCAGCTCTGCGGGCAGGTCACCGGCGAGCAGTCGGGCGCTGAAGAACGCCTGCCCGGCCAACTCCCGCTCGACCCGCTCCCAGAGCGCGGCGGGAAAGGGGGGCAGGGCGATGACCACCGGGTACGGCTGCGGCCGGGAGCCCTGCACGCTCGCCTCGACCCGCCCGGGTGACACGTCGAGTCGGCGCACCTGACCCCGGCGGGCGTACGCCCGCCCCCGGGTGAGCCGGGTGCCGAGCGCGAACGACTCCAGCACCTCCAGGAAGCGTCGGGACCACCAGGAGACCCCGATCGCACCCCGGGCGCTGCGGGCCTTGAGCCCGTCGTCGACCCGGCGCGGCGGCCCGAACTCGGCGAACGAACCCCCCGCCCCGGCACCACCCGCGCCGGGTCCGGCACCCCGGGGGGTCATTCGACCACCGCCCCGGCGTCCAGCGCGAACAGCTCCCGCAGCTGCCCGGTGGACAGCTCGGTGACCCACTGTTCGCCACTACCCACCACGGACGCGGCCAGGCCCCGCTTGTCGGCGATCATCGCGGCCACCTTCTCCTCGACGGTGCCGGCGCAGACGAACTTGCGGACCTGCACCCGCCGCCGCTGGCCGATCCGGAACGCCCGGTCGGTGGCCTGGTCCTCCACCGCCGGGTTCCACCACCTGTCCACGTGCACCACGTGGTTGGCGGCGGTCAGGGTGAGCCCGGTCCCGCCGGCCTTGAGCGAGAGCACGAACAGGGCCGGTCCGTCCGGGGACTGGAACCGGGTGACCAGGTCGTCCCGGTCGGCCTTGCCGACCCCGCCGTGCAGATAGAGCACCTCCCGGCCGAAGCGGGCCGACAGGTGGCCGCGCAGCAGCGCGCCGAACTCGGCGTACTGGGTGAACAGGAGGGCCTTCTCGTCGGCCGCGAGCACCTCGTCGACGATCTCCTCCAACCGTTGCAGCTTGCCGGACCGGCCGGCCAGCGGCGAGCCGTCGCGCAGCAGTTGGGCGGGATGGTTGCAGACCTGTTTCAGCCGGGTCATGGTGGCCAGCACCAGGCCCCGCCGTTCCATCCCGTCGCTGGACTCGATCTTCGCCAGCATCTCGTCGACGATCGCTCGGTAGAGCGAGGCCTGCTCGGCGGTGAGGTTGCAGAGCACCTCCATCTCCAGCTTCTCCGGCAGGTCGGAGATGATCGAGGAGTCGGTCTTGAGCCGGCGCAGCACGAACGGACCGGTGATCCGGCGCAGCCGCGCCGCGGCGTCGGTGTCCCCGTGCCGCTCGATCGGCACCGCGTACGACTGCCGGAAGCTGCTCGCCGGGCCGAGCAGGCCGGGATTGGCGAACTGCATGATCGACCAGAGGTCGGCCAGCCGGTTCTCCACAGGCGTACCGGTGACGGCGACCCGGTGCCGGGCGGGCAGCCCCCGGATCGCCTCGGCCTGCCGGGTGGCCGCGTTCTTGATCGCCTGGGCCTCGTCGACCACCACCCGGTGCCAACCCACCGACGCCAGCGCGACGGCGTCCCGGGCGGCCACCGAATAGGTGGTGAGTACCAGGTCGGCGGCGTGCACCGCCGCCTCGAACTCCGCGTCCCGGGCCCGGTCCGCGCCGTGGTGCACGTGCACGCGCAGCCCGGGGGTGAACCGGGCCGCCTCCCGCTGCCAGTTGCCGACCAGCGACATCGGACAGACCAGCAGGGTCGGCCCGGCGTCCGGTGGGTCCCCGGCGAGCAGGGCGAGCAGCTGCACCGTCTTGCCCAGCCCCATGTCGTCGGCGAGCACCCCGCCGAGCCCCAGCGACTGGAGGAAGGCCAGCCAGGCCAGGCCACGCCGCTGGTACGGCCGCAGGGTGCCCTTGAAGGCGGACGGCGGGTCCAGTGGCACGAGCCGCCGTTCGGCCTGCCCGGCCAGCAGGTCACCGAGCGGTCCGTCGGCGGTCACCTCCAGCACCGGCAGCGCGTCCGACCGGTCCGCCCCGCCCAACCCCATCTTGAGCAGGTCGGCGACTGTCAACTCACCGGAGGAGCGCAGCAGCCGCAGCCCGGCGGCCAACCGCTTCGGGTCCAGCTCCACCCACCGGCCGCGCAGCCGCACCAGGGGCGTCTTCAACGCGGCCAGGGCGGCCAGCTCGTCGGCGTCGACCGTCTCGTCACCGAGCGCCACCTCCCAGCGGTAGTCGACGAGCGCGTCCAACCCGAGCCCGCCGGAGGCGGCGGCGACGGTGCCCGGGGCCGTGCGGCTGCGGGCCTGCAACCGGGTGCCGAGCCGGGCCGACGGCCGCCGCCACCAGGACGGCAACTGCACCCCGAAGCCGGCGGCGTGCAGCACCGGAGCACCGTCGCGCAGGAACCGGTGGGCCCCCTCGACGTCCAGTTCGAGCTGCTCCGGGGCGGGGGTGCGCAGCGCCTGGTCCAGCTCCGGCCAGAGCCGCCCGGCCCGGCCCAGCTCGGCCAGCAGGGTCTCCTGCGGGTCGTCCCACCGGCCTGCGAGCGCCGGCAGCCGCTCCGGCGTCCGCCAGATGTCACAGGCGGCGACATGCAGGCCCGGTTCGTCGGCGGCCTGGAGACCGAACTCGATCCGCCACCGTCCACCCTGACCGACGACTGTCGACGGGTCGGCCGGCACCACGGTCAGGGCGTCGACGATCTCGTCGTCGGCCGGCTCGACCAGCCGGAAACTGGCCCGGACCGGGCCGCCGACCGCGTCGCGCTGCCAGGCGTCCAGCTCGGCACGGAGGGTGGCCAGCGCGGTGGGTTCGGCGGTGAACCGGCGTTGCGGGCCGGTCAGCGCCGCCAGCCAGCCGGCCGTCGCCCCGTCACGTCGGCCGCCCCTGACCAGGTCTGTGTCGGCCAGCACCCGTCGGGCGGCGGCATCGGTGAGCAGGTCCAGCACGTCGGCGACCAGCACACCGGCCCCGGCGACACCGGGACCGGACCGACCCTCCGCCGCCTCGGCACCGGGACCGGGCGGCATCACGGCAGCCTCGACCACACCGGAGACGGGCCGCGAACCGGGGGTCTCGACCGCACCGCTACCGGGCGATTTCCCGTTGGTCACCCCGGCCGCCTGGCCTGCGGCGGGGCGGGAACGGGAGGTGGGGGTCGCCGCATCGGCGGCGGCCCGGACGGCCGGGGGCAGGGCGAGGGCCAGCGACCGGGCCCAGGCGGCGTCCGCGCCGGTGAGCAGGGGCCGCCACACCGCCCACCCGACCGCCGCCCCGGCGGAACGCGCCGACCGACCGGCCGGTGACCGGGGTACGTCCCCCGGCGGGCGATCGGCCACGCCGGGCAGCAACCGGCCCCGGGCCACCAGGTCGACCGCGAAGCCGGCCAACTCGGCGAGGTGGCGCAGGCCGGCCCCGACCACGGCATCGAGCCCGTCGAGGGCACGCAGCAGGTCGAGCGCGTCGTCCGGGGCGTACCGGAGGGTGGGGGTTCGCCAGCCGGCGAGGGTGACCGGGCCGCGGACCGGTTCCGCGACGGTGGCCGGGACCAGCTCCGGGGAGTGCAGCGGCGCACCGGCCCGGGTGGGGAGGGTGAGCAGCACGGTGCCGGCCGGGTGGTCGCCGAGCAGCGCGGACAGCGCGGCCGGTTCGGCGGCGAAGGGGTGGGGGCGCTCGCGGGGGGCCCGACCGGGCCGTCGCGGCACCTGCGTCGGCCGGGTGGAATCCTCCGCCCAGACCGCCAGCCCGGTCCCGACCAGCCACGCCCCGTGGACGACCAGCACGTTTTCCCCCTCGTCGACGCCCGGGGGCCAGGATAGGCGGCGGTAACCGGTTACCGTCGGCGCCATGGCCGCCCGCCCCGACTGACGTCGCCCGCCCTGATGGGACGGGCGGGGTGGCCCTGCCGCCTCCGGCCCGACGACCGCGACGGCCCCGGGTGCGGGTCAGAGCTGGCCGGTGCTGCCGTCGGTCAGCTCACGGAGGATGTCGGCGTGGCCGGCGTGCCGGGCGGTCTCCTCGATCATGTGCACCATGATCCAGCGCAACGACACCTCGCCGAGCTGCGGTTGCGGGACGACATGGTCCAGCGGGAACCGGGCGGCCAACTCCCGGGAGCGGTCACAGGCCCGCTCGTAGGCATCGGCGAGCGAGTCGAGGGTCTCCCCCTCGGCCAGGGCGAAGCTGGCCGCCGCGTCCTCCTCGGAGGTGGGGAAGACGTCGCCGGGGGCCGGGTCGAGCAGGTAGGGGAACCAGTTCCGCTCGACCAGGGTGAGGTGCCGCAGGAGGCCGGCCAGGGTGGTCGCCGACGGCACCAGCCGGCGGGTCGCCTCGGCGTCGGTCAACCCCCGCGCCTTGCGCAGCACGATCGCGCGGTGGAAGTCGAGGAACGCGTCGAGCACGGCCCGCTCGTCACCGGTGCGGGCGAGCACCGGAGCTAGCGTCACGTCGATCTGGATCTCCGCCATCACCGGACGATAGCCGCATCCGGTGGCGACCCGCTGTCCCGGCCAAACCCTGCGGTCCGGCGGCCGGCTTGGCAGGATGGGCGCATGGCTTCGACGGTACGGATTCCCCTGACGGACGGCCCGGCTGACGGCGAGGCGGTCGACGTCGAGCTGGACAGCAACGAGCGCCCCCCGCTGACCCACCACCACCTCGGCCCGCAGGGCCTGGTCGACGCCCAGATCTACGAACTGGAGTCAGCGGGCGACACGTGGCGCTACCGCTGGCGCGGCCCGGCGGTCTGACCACTCCGTCGTCCGGACGGTCGGGTGTGCGCCGCAGGGGCGCGCGGGTCGGGGTCGGCGGCGACACACCAGGTGAGCCAGCGCCACCCGGCCTGCGCAGGTGGGCGGACGCCACCCGGCCTGCGCAGATCGGTCAGGCGGCCATCCGGGCCAGGGTGCGGGACCGCAGGCCGTCCAGCACGGCCCGGGTGACCTGCGAGGTGCCCCGGGCCTGTTCACACACCTCGGCGACCCGCCGGGCGGTGGCCTCCCGCCGGGACTCCCGTTCGTCCCAGAGCCGGTCGACCTCCGCCAACAGCGGACCCTCCACCTCGCGTTCCACCCCGCGCAGCGCCGGCACGCCGAGCCGCTGGGCCAGGTCGAAGACCTTCCCCGCGTACGGCAGGGGCAGGAACGGGGTGCCGACCATAGCCGCGAAGATCAGGAAGTGCAGCCGCATGCCGACCGCCAGGTCGAAGTGTCTCATCAGGCCGAGCACCTGCCGGGGCGAATAGTCGCCGTGCAGGATCCGTCCCCGGTCGGCGGCGACCATGTGGGACAGCACCCCGTGCGAGTGCCGGATGTCGTCGCGTTCCATCGGGACGAAGAGCACGTGCGCGTCGATCCGTTGGACCAGGAAGTCGCCGATCTGGGCGAGCAACCGGTGGTACCCGTCGACGTCGAGCCGCTCGGCGGCCCGTCCCGGCTCGCGGACGCTCAAACCGACCAGGCGCTTGCCGGCCGGTACCCCCTCCTCGCGCAGCAGCCGCGCGGGAAAGTCCTCCGGCTCCAGCAGGAACGCCGGGTCGGCGGTGACGGTGATCGGGTTGAGCAGCCCGGCCTCCTCCAGCGCCATCCGGGACTCCTGGTCCCGGACGGTCACCTCGGTCGCCCCGGCCAGCGTCTCCCGGACCATCCCGGTGTCCACCCCGTCGTTGAGCGGCCCCACACCCACCGCGTACGTCAGCAGGGGCAGCCCGCGTTCCTGGGCCACCCGGACGACCCGCAGGTAACGGCGGGCCTCCTTGTCGTACAGGATGCCGCCGCCGCCGAGGATGAGCAGGTCGAGCTGGGCGAGCACCTCGGACGAGTCGACCCGGCTGACGCCCTCCCAGGGCACCGCCTCCACGTCCGGGTGGGCCAGCGCGGTATGTGCTGGATTACGGGAGAACACGATGATCCGGGCGTTCGGCTCCTGCTCGCGTAGGTCGGCGAGGAGCCCGGTGAGGATCGCCTCGTCCCCCAGGTTCCGCCCCCCGTACGAGCCGAGCACACCGATGGTCAAGCCGGTAGGACCCCTCATCCGCGCTCCTCCCCAAACCGTCCCGCCCGCATTCCCCCCCATCCCCAACCCATGCCCACCCCCACC
>NZ_JBTMMT010000041.1:0-61439 GCF_055517075.1 Micromonospora sp. DSM 43699 | reverse complement strand
GGGTGGGGTGGGGGTCAGCGGCGGGTGGTGCAGACCCGTTTCGCCCGCGCCACCACGTCGGTGGACCAGACCACGGCGACGGTGAAGCAGTAGTTGGTGGTGCGGTCCAGACCGTGCACGACGAAGCTGTCCGTGCCGGGCGGCAGGGTTTCGAACGGGCGCGGGTCCTGCCCGGCCTGCCCGGCGGAGAGGACCACCGGGCCCTCGCCACCGGCCGGGTACGTCCAGGTCAGCGCGATGCCGTCGGGCCGGTCGCGGAGCGTCACCCGCCCCGGCGGGGTACCGGGCGAGGCGGGCGGCGCGGCGTTCGGCGTACCGGCGGCGGTCGGGGTGGCCACGGGACTGCTCGGTACGACGGGCTGCGGGTCGCCCGAGCCACCCACCCCGGACACTCCGGCGATCACCGCGACGGCGCCGAGCAGCATCACCGCGACCCCGGCCGCCACAAGTGGTACGGCACCCGGGCGGCGTGGGGGCGGGGCGTGTCTGCGGGGCACCAGCACGGGCAGCAGCCGGGACGGGTCCACCGTCGGGGTCGGCGGCCCGATCCGGCGTACCCCCGGGGCCTCCTCGTCGGGGTGGCCCTGCGTCGGCGGCGGGGCGTAACGGTATTCCCGCCCACCGCCGGTTGCCCCGGGCCCGGCCATCCCGGCGGCCGCCGACCCGGACGACCAGTGCCCGCCGTCCCCGACCTGGTCGGACCCGGCCGGGTAGCCGCTGCCGGACGACCAGTGACCGTCGTTCCCGACCTGGTCCGATCCGGCCGGGTAGTCGGACCCGGCCGGATAGCTGCTGCCGGCGGGGTAGCCGCCTGCTGCCGGGTTGCTGTCGGGGGTGGGATAGCCGGTGGGGGTCGGGTGGCCGGGCGCTGCGAAGCTGCCCGGGTGGTCGAAGGGGCGTGGCCGTCCGGTGCCCTGCGGGTAACCGGTGTCCTCGGCGGGAAGCCGCTGGCCGGGCACCGTCGGCGGGTAGGGCTCGTCGGGTGGCACCGCCCCGGCCGACCAGGCCGGTAGGTCCGGTGGCCCCTCGGCGGGTGGCGGGGTGCGGGCGGCCGGCACCACAGGTGCGTCGCGTTCCGGGGTGGGCTCGTCGTCGCAGACGTGGTCCGGGTCGGCGGCGGCCCGGGCCAGCGCGGCCACCTGCCGGGCCAGCGGGTCGTCGGCGGCCAGGTGCTGGCGGGCCAGCTCGCGGGCGAGGGCGAGGTTGTCGTGGGCCTCGTCGAACCGGCCGCAGTCGCGTTGCATCGCGCCGAGCCGGGCGAGCATCTTGATCCCGCTGGCGTGCCCGTCGCCGTAGACCTCGCGGTGCAGCTCCCAGGCGTCCTGCAGACGTTCGCGGGCCTGGGCGCACTGACCCCGGGCATACTCCACGGTGGCCAGGTCGGCGTGCGCGGCGAGCACCCGCAGCGACTCGGGGCCGTCGTGCGCGGTCAGCTCCAGGATCACCTCGGAGTAGAGCCGGGCGGCACGGACGTCGCTGCCGACCCGGTGCAGCACCGCCGCCAGGGTGGCCGCCGCCGAGATGGTCCGCTGGTCGGAAATGCCGTACAACCGGCTCGACGCCGCGTACGCGAAGGCGGCCCAGCCTCGTGCCGAGTGCGGCTCACCGAGGGTGACCAGCAGCCGGGCCTGGAGCCCGGCGGCCTCGGTCAACTCGGGGGAGGCGTGGTCGGGGCGGGGATCCGCGTCGGTCAGCGCGTCGGCGAGCAGACGCTGGGCACCGGCCAGGTCGCCGGCGGACACCAGGTGCTGCGCCTGGAGGGTCAGTTCACCGAAGCCGGAAGACACGCCCCATCGTGCTTGGCCGGCGACGGTTAGTACAACCCTTGCCGGTAGGCAACTTGGTCAAGAACCGGTCAGGTGGGCGACCAGGGTTTCGCTGATCCGGCGTAGCTGGTCGACCTGGGCCGGGCTGAGCGCGTCGAACAGGTGGCGGCGTACCCCCTCGACGTGGCCGGGCGCCGCAGCGGCCAGGGCCGCGAAACCGGCGTCGGTGAGGACGGCGATCTGGCCGCGCCGGTCGGTGGGGCACTCCTCGCGGCGGACCCAGCCGGTGGTCTCCAGCCGGGCGACGGCGTGCGAGAGCCGGCTGCGCGACGAGCCGGTGAGGTCGGCCAGCTCGCTCATCCGCAGCCGCCGGCCGGGGACCTCGGAGAGCCGGACCAGGATCTCGTAGTAGGCGTGCGGCATTCCGGCGTCGCGTTGCAGCTCGCGGTCGAGGGTGTCGGTCAGCGCCCGGGAGGCGGCCAGGAAGGCGCGCCAGGTCTGCTGTTCGTCGGGGCTCAGCCAGCGGGTCATGACGGTCATCATAACCGGAATGGTTGAACGCTCAACCAAAGCGCGCTACCGTGGACGGCATGGGAATCCATCGCCTCAACCACGCCGTGCTCTACGTCTCCGACCTGCGCCGCAGCATCGACTTCTACCGCGACGTGCTGGGCTTCCGCCCGGTGCCGATGACTCCGGACGGGTTCCGGGGCGCGGCCTTCCTCCAGGCCCCCGACTCGACGAACGACCACGACCTCGGCCTGTTCGAGATCGGCGCGGCCGCCGGCCGCTCGCAGGCCGGCCGGGCCACCGTCGGCCTCTACCACCTGGCCTGGGAGCTGGACACCCTCGACGAGCTGGCTGTCACCGCGCAGCGACTGGCCGCCGCGGACGCCCTGGTCGGCACCTCCGACCACGGCACCACCAAGAGCCTCTACGGCCGTGACCCCGACGGGCTGGAGTTCGAGATCGTCTGGATCGTCCCGGCCGACCAGCTCGACGAGGACGCCCTCGCCGCCCGCAAGCGGATCGGCCGGCTCGACCTCGACCGCGAACGGGCCCGCTACGGCGGCCAGACCCGGGGCGGGGTGGGGATCTCCGTCCCGGCCTGAACCGCCGTACGGTAGAACGACAGGATGCCGATCGACGCCGTCCTGCGGGAGCTGCTCGTCCGCCAGCTCGACCACTGGCTGCCGGGGGCCCTGCACCGCTCCCGACGGGCCACCCTCGCGTTGTCGTACGCCGGTGACCCCGGCACCGCCGAGGCGGCCCTGCGGGTGGTGGCCGGCTTCGCCGACCGGCTCCGGGGCCGCCGGCTCACCGTGCTGGTGCTCGCCGGTGGCGGTCCCGAACTGCCCGCCCGGCTCGGTGCCGTCGAGGCCACCCTCCCGGCCGACGTGGCGGTGCACGTGGTGCCCGGCGACCCGGCCCGGCTGCCGGTGGTGCTCAAGGCGGCCGGCGCGGCCGGCGCACCGCTGCTCACCCTGGTCGACGGCGCGGCACCCGACCCGGCGCTGCTGGCCGCCACGGCCACCGGTCGACCGGCCGAGGTGCTGCTCACCGCCGCCGGGTCCACCGCCCTGCGGCCGGCCCTGACCGCTGCCGGGTTCCCCCTGGTCGCCGAGGTCGAGCTGGTCCCCGCCGACGGGTCACCGGCCCGACTGGTCGCCTTCGGCACCGGGCTGAACAAGAGCCTGGAAGCCTTCAAGGAAGCACTCTGGACCGCCGACGGTTCCGGTGATGGGTCCGCCGACGGATCCGGTGGCGGGTCCGTTGCCGACTCCGCCGGCGGGTCCGGTGCGGTCCGCTACCGCGACCCGGCCGGCGGGCTGCTCGACGTCGCCGGCCCACCGGCGGCCGGTCCGCTGCGCGGCGAACTGCTTGCCGAGTTGGCCCGCCACGGCCCGCGTACGGTGACCGAGCTGCGTCGGCACGCGCTGACCGCGACGGCGTACCGGGCCGTGGACGCCGGGCGCGCGCTCGCCGAGTTGCTGGCGGTCGGCGCGGTCACCCGGGAGCCGGAGCACGGGCGGCTCGGCGGGGACGTGCTGATCAGTGGCGGTCCCGCCCCGGTCGGTCGGTCAACTGTTTGACCACGATGGACGCCCCGGTGGCGATCACCCCGATGCTGAACACCATCTGCACGCAGACGATCGCCTTGGCGAGCTGTCCCTGGGGGTGTACGTCGCCGTAGCCGATCGTGGTCAGGGTGGTCAGCGCGAAGTAGAGCGCGTCCAACCGGGTACGCAACCCGGAGAACTGCTCCGACCCGCTACCGGCCACCACGTAGTCGGCCACCGCGAAGGCGAGCAGCCCGGCGACCAGCGCCACCACCAGCCGGCTCAACGACCGGACCTCGTTCCCGCCGACGGGTGCGCGGTTGCCGAGCTGCCGGCCCACCTGGCGGGTGACCAGGAAGGTGACCACGGCGATCAGCAGCAGGGTGCCCACCGCCCGCAGGGTCAGCCGTAGGCCGTTCGGATCGGGTTCCAACGGAATCAGGAAGTAGCTGGCCAGCAGCAGGACGCAGGCCGCCAGGGTGTGCCGTCGCGCCCGCGCGTAGCTTGCGTCGTCGCGTGCCATGCGGAGATTCTGCGCCGTCGCGGCGGCCCCGATCCGGCGAACGGGCGAACCCGGCCGGTGCCGGGTCGGGTTCGCGGAGGACGTCGGGCGAACAGACGACGATCGGGGTGCCGGTGAACCACCGGCACCCCGATCGAGGAAGGGCTATCAGGCCCGGGACTTGTCCTGCTTCCAGGACAGCGGACCAGGCAGGTCGACGCGGTGCGCCTTGGCCCGGGAGTTCCAGGACCAGCGACCGATCTTGATGCTCCACGAGGAGAAGCCGTTCTCGGTGAAGTTCAGGATGATCGGCCCGTACTTCTTGCGCTTGCGGAACATCAGACCCATCGTGGCGCTCCCTTCGCGTTCCCTGTCGTCGTTGTCGTCTCGGCCCGATAGATGCCCACATCCACGAAATCCGAAACCTGCTCCCGTCCGAGCTGGACGGTGCCGTGAATCTCTATAAACTCGATAGGTGTTACGGACTGATAAACCCAGGTGAGCGCATTACGGAGCTGGGATCCAGATCCCAGTCTCATATTCTGGAAGGGCGTTGACCGGGCCGCCCGGCGGCCGGCACCATGAGGTCATGTCGCAGCGGGACGAGCTCCACCTCACCGCCCGCGTGCACGTCGACCTGGTCCGGCACGCGAGCGCGCTCTGTTGAGCTGACGCCCGTCCGCGTCCCGTCACCTTCTTCACCCGCACCGCCGCACCGACCGGCCCGGCCCACGACGGCCCGACGCCGGGCGCTGCGGCGTACCTCCGCGCGCCGCGCGGCCCCTACCGTGCACCAGATCAGGAGACTTCCATGTCCCCACTTCGTCGTACCCTCGCCGCCGTCGCGGCCCTGCTCACCCTGACCGCCGCCACCGCCTGCGGCACCGACGCCGAGGCGGCCGGACAGACCACGACCCTGCGCTACCAGGGCTCCGTCGGCCAGGTCACCCTCCCCGAACTCGCCGCCGACCTCGGCTACCTCGGCGACGTACGCCTCGACTGGATCGGCAACGTCACAGGAGGTCCGGCCGACATCCAGGCCACCGCCACCGGGCAGAGCGACTTCGGTGGCGCGTTCAACGGCGCGATCGTCAAGCTCGCCACCGCGGGCGCCCCGATCACCGCCGTGGTCAGCTACTACGGCTCCGACGCGCAGACCTTCCAGGGCTACTACGTCCTCTCCGACAGCCCGATCAAGGGCCCGCGCGACCTGATCGGCCGCAAGGTCGGCATGAACACCCTTGGCGCGCACGCCGAGGCGGTGCTCAAGACCTGGCTGGTCAAGGGGGGCCTGACCGCCCCCGAGATCGCCAGGGTCGAGCTTGTCGCATTGCCCCCCGTCAACACCGAGCAGTCGCTGCGCGCCCGGCAGATCGACGTCGCGGTGCTCGGTGGCGTCATCCGCGACAAGGCCGTCGCCAACGGCGGAATCCGTACCGTCTTCACCGACTACGAACTGCTCGGTGCGTTCAGCGCCGGCGCCTACGTGTTCCGCGACGACTTCATCAGGCGCAACCCGGAGACCGTCAAGGCGTTCGTCGGCGGGGTCGGCCGGGCCGTCGAGTGGGCCCGGACCCAGCCCCGGGAGACCGTGGTGACCCGGCTCGAACAGATCATCGCCAAGCGGGGCCGCAACGAGGACCCGTCCCTGGTGCGCCTCTGGAAGAGCAGCGGCGTCGCCGGCAGGGGCGGTGTGATCACCGACCGGGAGTTCACCACCTGGATCGACTGGCTCGCCGACGCCGGTGAGCTCAAGGGCGACCGGCCGAAGCCCGGTGACATCTACACCAACGACTACAACCCGTTCGCCTCCGGTGGGGGTGCCGCGTGAGCACCGACAAGGTCCTCTTCGACCGGGTCACCAAGACCTTCGACGTCCGTGCCGGGCGGCGTGCGCCCACCGGCGCGGTCACCGCCCTGGACCAGCTCACCCTCGGGGTACGCCCCGGCGAGTTCCTGGTCGTCGTCGGCCCCAGCGGCTGCGGCAAGTCCACCCTGCTCGACCTGCTCGGCGGCCTGTCCCGGCCCACCTCCGGTCAGGTCCTCGTCGACGGCCGGCCGGTCACCGGCCCCGGCCTCGACCGGGGCATCGTCTTCCAGCAGTACGCCCTGCTGCCCTGGCGCACCGCCGCCGGCAACGTCGCCTTCGGACTGGAGGCCAAGGGGGTGCCCCGCGCCGAACGCGCCGACCTGGTCGCCCACCACCTGGAACTGGTCGGGCTGAGCGGGTTCGCCGCGCACTACCCGCACGAGCTGTCCGGGGGCATGAAGCAGCGGGTGGCGATCGCCCGCAGTCTCGCGTACGACCCGGACATCCTGCTGATGGACGAGCCGTTCGCCGCCCTGGACGCGCAGACCCGCGACTCGCTCCAGGACGAGCTGGTGCGGATCTGGCAGGCCACCGGCAAGACGATCGTCTTCATCACCCACGGCATCGACGAGGCCGTCTACCTCGGCCGACGGGTCGCCGTGATGACCTCCCGCCCGGGGCGGATCAAGCAGGTCGTCGAGATCGAGCTGGGTGACCGGGGCGCGGTCGACGACGTGCGCTCCTCCGACGCCTTCCGGCACCACAGGCACCACATCTGGACGTCGTTGCGCGACGAGGTACGCGCCGCCCAGTCCACCGAACGCCGCCCCGACCGCCCCACCCGGCCCACCCGCCGCCGGTGGCCCGGCCGCTCCGCCGCCCCCGTCGCGGCGTCCACCGCCACCTCGGCCGGGGCGTCCACTGCCGTCCCGGTCGGGACGTCCACCGTCGACACCGAGGAGGCCCGCGTTGGTTGACATCGCCGACCGTCCCGTCCGACTGGCCCCGCCGGCCGTCGTACCCCCGGCGGTGCCCACCGTCGCCCGGTCCGGTCCGTTCGCCCGGCTCGCCGGCCTCTCTGGGCGGGTGCTGCACCGCACCGCCGCGCTGCTGGCGCTGGCCGCGATCTGGGAGACCGCACCCCGGGCCGGGCTGGTCGACCGGGTCTTCCTGCCGCCGCTGTCGGAGGTGCTCGTCGCCTGGTGGGCGCTGCTGACCAGCGGGCAACTCGCCGACCACGTCGGTGCCAGCCTGACCCGGTCGCTGACCGGGCTCGGCCTGGCGGTGCTCACCGCCATCCCGCTCGGCCTGCTGATCGGCTGGTACCGCCCCCTCGCGGAGCTGCTCAGTCCGCTGCTGGAGGTGTTCCGCAACACCGCCGCGCTGGCCCTGCTGCCGGTCTTCGTGCTGATCCTCGGGCTGGGGGAGACCTCCAAGATCGCCCTGGTCGTCTACGCCTGCTCCTGGCCGATCCTGCTGAACACCATCGCCGGGGTGAAGGGCGTCGACCCGCTGCTGGTGCGCTCGGCCCGGTCGATGGGCCTGGACCACCTGCGGCTGTTCCAGAAGGTGATCCTGCCGGCGGCCGTGCCGACCGTCTTCACCGGCGTCCGGCTCGCCGGGGCCTACTCGATCCTGGTGCTCGTCGCCGCCGAGATGGTCGGCGCCAAGGCCGGGCTGGGCTACCTGATCAACTACGCCCAGTACAACTTCGCCATCCCCGACATGTACGCCGGGATCATCACCATCTCCGCCATCGGACTGGTCGTGAACCAGCTTCTCGTCATCGTCGAACGCCGCTTCTCCACCTGGCGCGTCGACGTCACCGCCGGATAGGACGGACACCCATGACCCGCACCCTGCACCTCAACGCCTTCCTGCTCGGCGTCGGCCACCACGAGGCGGCCTGGCGGCACCCGCGTACCGACCCGCGTCGGGTCACCGACCTGCGACACTTCCAGGAGCTGGCCCGTACCGCCGAGCGGGGCACCCTCGACTCGGTTTTCCTCGCCGACTCGCTCGCCGTCGGCCCGGCCGTCCGGCACAACATCCAGGCCGTCTTCGAGCCGCTGACCCTGCTCGCCGCGCTGGCCACCGTCACCACCCACGTCGGCCTGATCGCCACGGTCTCCACCAGCTACAACGAGCCGTACAACCTGGCCCGCAAGTTCGCCTCGCTGGACCATCTCAGCGGCGGCCGGGCCGGCTGGAACATCGTCACCTCCGCCCAGGCGCGGGAGGCCTGGAACTTCAACCTGGACGACCACCCGGCGCACGCCGACCGGTACCGGCGGGCCGCCGAGTTCGTCGACGTGGCGGTGAAGCTCTGGGACAGCTGGGAGGACGACGCGCTGGTCCTCGACCCGGCCGCCGGGATCTTCGCCGACACCGACCGGGTGCACGAGGTCGGCCACGTCGGTGAGCGGTTCCGGGTACGCGGCCCGCTGAACACCCCGCGTCCGCCGCAGGGTCGACCCCTGCTGGTGCAGGCCGGCTCCTCCCCGGACGGGGTCACCTTCGCAGGCCGGTACGCCGAGGCGGTCTTCACCGCCCAGCAGACCCTCGCCGACGGGCAGCGGTTCTACGCCGCACTGAAGCAGGCGGCGGTCGCCGCCGGCCGCGACCCGGAACTGGTGAAGGTGCTGCCCGGGATCGCCCCGGTGCTCGGCGGCACCGAGGCCGAGGCGCGGAGGCTCGCCGACGAGCTGGAGGCGCTGATCGTCCCCGAGCACGCCCTGGCGCAACTGTCCGGGATGACCGGCGTCGACCTCACCGGTCTGCCGTTGGACGGCCCGCTGCCGGAGTTGCCCGACGCGACAAGCGTGCAGTCGCACCAGAGCCGCTACCAGCTCGTCGTCGACCTGGCCCGGCGGGAGCGGCTGACCATCCGGCAGCTGATCGGCCGGCTCGGCGGCGGACGCGGGCACCGGGTGGTGGCCGGCACCCCCGAACAGGTCGCCGACCAGATCGAACTGTGGTTCACCGAGGGCGCCGCCGACGGCTTCAACATCATGCCGCCGCTACTGCCCAGCGGACTCGACGACTTCGTCGACCACGTGGTGCCGTTGCTGCGCGCCAGGGGCCTGTTCCGCCACGAGTACACCGGCCGGACGCTGCGCGAGCACTACGGGCTGCCCCGACCGGCCTCCCGCTACGCCACCGACCGGGAGCTGGTGACCGCATGACCACCCTGGACCGTCCGGTCGACCCGCTCCGGCTCGACCCCGACCTGCGCGAGCGCCCCGGCCACCGGCCCGTCGACGCCGACCTGTTGCCGCCCGCCCCACCGACCCGCCCCACCGACCTGCTGCCCGTCGACGCCGACCTGTTCCGCAGCCTGCTGCGCCGGCAGGCCAGCACGGTCACCGTGGTCACCGCCGTGGCCCGCCGACCCGACCCGACCGGCCGCGGCCGGGACCTCGTGCCGATCCGGGCCGGCTTCACCGCCACCTCGTTCACCTCGGTGTCGCTGGATCCGCCGCTTGTGTCGTTCTGCCTCGGCGTCACCTCGTCGAGCTGGCCGGTGTTGGACCGCGCCGAGCACGTCGGCGTGCACCTGCTCGGCACCGGGCAGACCGGGGTGGCCCGGATCTTCGCCACCAGCGGCATCGACCGGTTCGCCGCGCACCGGGCCTGGACGCCCGGCCCGTTCGGGGTGCCGCTGCTCGACGGCGTGCTGGTCAGGTTGCTGTGCCGGGTGGTGCACCGGGTGCCGGCCGGCGATCACACCCTGGTCATCGCCGAACCGCTCGCGCTCGGTCCGGGCATCGACGGCGACCCGCTGGTCCACCACCGGGGCGGCTACACCACCCCCGGCACGCCGGTGCCGGCGTGACCACCGTCGAACCCCCGCTCGCGCTCGACCGGGCCGCCCAGGACCTGCTGTTCCGGGCGGCCCGGACGGCGAACACGTTCACCGCCGAACCGGTCGACGACGCGCAGGTCGCCGCGATCCACGAGCTGATCAGGTACGGCCCGACCGCGCTCAACGGCCAACCGCTGCGGGTGCTGCTGCTCCGGTCGACGGCGGCCCGGACCCGGCTGCTGCCGTACGTGTCGAGTGGCAACCGGGTCAAGACGGCCGATGCGCCGCTGGTGGCGGTGCTCGCCGCCGACGTCGACTTCCACGAGCGGCTGCCGGAGCTGTTCCCGCACCGGCCCCAGGCGCGGGAGTGGCTGGCCGACCGGGCGGACCGGGTCGCCCAGGCCCGGTTCAACGCCACCCTCCAGATCGGCTACTTCCTGATCGGGGTGCGGGCTGCCGGCCTGGCCGCCGGGCCGATGGCCGGCTTCGACGCCGGCGGGGTACAGCGGGAGTTCTTCCCCGACGGCCGGCACGAGGTGCTGCTGCTGGTCAACATCGGCCACCCCGGGCCGGACGCCTGGCAGGACCGGCTGCCCCGGCTCACCGCCGAGGAGGTGATCCAGACGCTCTGAACGCAGCGAATGTCCGCACGCGGTGGGATCAGCGTGGCTCCCACGCGTCGGGCAGGGTGGTCAGCCTCCGCACGTGCGTCGGGAGTCGGCCGCTGACCACCTCGGCGAGGCTCACCTCGTCCAACACCTGCCGGACGGCGGCGCGGACGGCCACCCAGAGCCGGGGGAGGTTCTCCGCCGAGCCCTCGTACCTGGTCTCCTCGGGGCGCATTCCGCGTACCCCGGCCAGTGGACCCTCGACGGCGCGCAGGATCGCCCCGACGGTGACCTCGCGCGGCGGTCGGGCCAGGGTGTAACCGCCCTCCGCGCCGCGCTGCGCGCGGACCACGCCGGCCCGCCGCAGGTCGGCCAGGACGGCTTCGAGGAACTTGCGCGGCATGTCCTGCTCGCTGGCGATCGACTGGGTGGAGAGCAGGGAGGGGTAGGCGGTGGCCAGGCTCAGGGCCGCTCGGACCGCATAGTCGCCGCGCGCGGAGATCTGCACCATGCCATCATGCCTGCCGGTCGGGGGTGGCGGGGTCGGCGGGTCGACGTGGCCGGGCGATCCGCGACGGCGGACGGCCCCGGGCGGCCCGGAACGCACCCGGGCTCACCCCCACCTCCCGGGTGAAGAACCGGCCGAAGTTCGTCGGCTCGGGGAAGCCGAGCTGCCGACCGATCCGGGCCACCGGCTCGTCGGTGGCGGCGAGCAACCGGCGGGCCTGGAGCGCGACCCGCTCGTCCACCACCTGCTTGGCGCTGCGCCCGGTCACCGCCAGACAGGCCCTGGTCAGGGTACGCACCGAGCAGCCCAACCGGGCCGCGTAGTCCTCCACCCGGCGGGTGCCCTGGTAACCCGACTCCACCTCGCGGCAGAACCGGTGGAACGTGACCACCTCGGCGCGCTGCGGATCGGCGTCGTCGGGCGTCCGCCCGGAGTCCCGGGCACCGGGCAGCAGGGCCAGCCGGATGAGCAGCACCGCGAGCTGGTGCCGGAGCAGGGCGCGGGCGGCCGGATCGTCCCGGTGCCGGCGGTGGTCCACCACGAGCTGGGAGACCTCGTTGATGACGGCGTCCTCGTCCTCACCTGTCAGCTGGTGGTGTTGCGGCACGGCGTCGGGGTCGACGTCCAGGCCGCGCAGCGCTTCGACGTGCCAGCGGAGCACGATCGCGTCGAGACGCGCGGGGCAGCGCAGCACCTGACCGGGAGCGGCCCGCAGCAGGGTGCCGGGCCGGCAGGGCAGCGCCCGGAAGTCCAGCTCGATGATGCCGTGCCCGCCGGTGACCAGCACGAGCAGGTCGGTGTCGAGCAGGGACGGCCGGGGTGGACCGGTGGTGGGGGTGAGGTCGCCCAGCTCCAGGATGTCGATCTCGGCGCGGGGCAGGTCGGGACGGGTTGCCGGGGAGAGCTGACCGGAAGGGACCATCGCCTTCGACCGTAACCGCGGACGCCTCAGGCCGCATCCCGGCGACGGGACTCTGTCGCGCTCGCGGCGACGGGGCTCTGTCGCGCTCGTGCCGTGGCGGCGGGATGCTGTCGTGAGCGCGGCGGGTCCGCGTGGTGCCGGCCGGGGTGGCGGGGTTGTCCGGTCGCCGGGGCCGGGCTACGTTACCGCTCGGTAAGGGCGGCGGCACGCGAGGGGATGCACATGACGGACCTGTTCTCAGTCGACGGCAAGACGGTCCTGGTCACCGGTGGTTCCCGGGGGATCGGGCTGATGATCGCCCGAGGCTTCGTCCGGGCCGGGGCCACCGTGATCATCTCGTCCCGCAAAGCGGACGTGTGCGCGGCGGTCGCCGAGGAGCTGTCCGCCGAGGGGCGCTGCGAGGCGATCCCCGCCGACCTGGGCGACGACGCGGGCGCCGAGGCCCTCGCCGCCGCCGTCCGCGAGCGGTACGAACGGCTCGACGTGCTGGTCAACAACGCGGGCGCGACCTGGGGCGCGCCGCTGGAGTCGTACCCGGGGGCGGCGTTCGACAAGCTCTGGGCGGTCAACGTGAAGGCGGTGTTCCGACTCACCACCGCGTTGCTGCCGGTGCTGCGCGCGGCGGCCAGCGACGACGACCCGGCCCGCGTGATCAACATCGGCTCGGTCGACGGCCTCCGGGTGCCGATGATGGAGGTGTACGCGTACTCCGCCACCAAGGCGGCCGTGCACATGCTCACCCGCAGCCTCGCCCACCAGCTCGCCGCCGAGCGGATCACTGTCAACGCGATCGCCCCCGGCCCGTTCGAGAGCAGGATGATGGCCTTCGCCCTGGACGACCCGGCATCCCGGGCGGCGGTCGAGCAGCAGGTGCCGCTCGGCCGGATCGGTCGTCCCGAGGACATGGCCGGCGCGGCGATCTACCTGTCGTCGCGGGCCGGGGCGTACCTGACCGGCGCGGTGATCCCGGTGGACGGCGGCATCACCACGCACGGCTGACCGGCGTACCCGGTGGTGGACGGCCGGAGCCGCGCGGACTCGGCAGATCCGCGCGGCTCCGGTGCAGGCTGGTCAGCGACCGGCGAGCAGCCGGGTCACCGCCGTGTCGACGTCCAGGTGCTCGGCCTCCCGGCCGCGTGGGACGACGACGTAGGTCCGGCGCAGGAAGCGCACCAGCACGCTGCGCGGGACCTCGAACAGGGCGTTGCCGTCGGGTGACGACAGGGCCAGCGCGACGAAGTCGCCGCGCGGGGTGGCCCAGGGCCAGACCCGCACGTCGCCGATGCCGGCCGGCTCGTCCAGGCCGGTGACGAGCAGTTCGCGGGCGAAGGACCAGCTCACCGCCTCGCCACCGGCCGATTCGGCGTGGAACAGGACATGGACCGCATACGGGTCAGCAGGGTCGTAACGCAGACTGGCACGCACCGGCAAGGCGGTGGCGTCAGGCGCGACGAGCCTTAGCGACGTCTCGACCTCTACGGTCGTCGGTCGGATGACACTCATGGACGTTCTCCCCCCGGCACCGCTGCGGAACGCGCGTGTCCCGCTTTTCCCATCCTCAGGTGCTACTGCTGGCTACGCTCCGCCATACGCTGACTTCACCCAGTGGTGGGAAGGAGGTCCGAATCGCCGCGAGAATGTGAGAATTCTTGTAGGATTTCCGGTTCTGCCCAGTCGGGAGCCCGTCCGAAGTCGGGTGGTTCAGTCGTCGACTTACTCCGGTAACGTCCAGTGGTCTGCGCAAGTGACGGGCCGGGACGACACTGGGGGGTGAAATGGCCACGAAGCGTTCCTCAATGGATGCGGGGAGTACTGCCGAGTCACCGAAAGTAGGGGCCCGAGCAGCCAAAAGGCGGGGTGACAGGGTGCCGATCAACCCACCGGACCGAGACGGTCGGACGACCTCCGACGCCGGTCGCGCCTCCCGGGCTGTCCGTGACCGGTCCCGGCCTGTGGCCAACGGCGGCCGACGTCGATCCGGCGGCACCGCCCTGGCCGCCCGGCCCACCGGCTGGCGGTGGCGGCTGCGCACCACCCTCGACCTGATCCGGGCCAACCCCACCGGCCGGGTCGCCCTCAAGATCTTCATCGCCGTCGCCGGGGCGCTCGTGGTGACCGTCGGCATCGCCCTCATCCCGTTGCCCGGCCCCGGCTGGCTGATCGTCATCGCCGGGCTCGCCATCTGGGCCGTCGAGTTCCACTGGGCCCGCCGGCTGCTCGGCTTCACCCGCCGACACGTGCACGCCTGGACCCGGTGGGCCACCACCCGCTCGCTGGCCATGCGGTTCCTGCTCGGCTCCGTCGGCCTGGTCTTCGTCGCCGTGGTGCTCTGGCTCTCGCTCAAGTACAGCCTCGGCATCGACCTGGTCGCCCAACTGCTGCACTACCTCGCCACGACCTGACCCACCCCCCGGGTTTTTGGCTCCGTCGCACGATCGGGTAGAGTCAACAGCGCTGAGGGCGATTAGCTCAGTGGGAGAGCGCTTCGTTCACACCGAAGAGGTCGCTGGTTCGATACCAGCATCGCCCACTCTCAGTTCCGCAGGTCAGAGGCCGCTTCCCGATTTCGGGAGGTGGCCCTTCTGCTGTCGTGCGGCAGCCCGTCAGTCCCGCGTGAGTCGCCGGGGCGCTTGAGCGCCTCCCGGGTCACCGTGGACGAGACCTGGGTGTAGATCTCCGTCGTCACCGAGAATCGGGCGTGCCGGAGGATCCGCATGGCGACCCGTGGATGCACATCGAGGTCGGTCAGGAGGGTGGCGCAGGTCCGCCGGGCATCGTGGATGGTGACCGGCCTGACGTTGGCTCTCTGGCACCTCGTCTGCCAGGAGCGTGGGAAGTTGCGTGGCTGGACGGGGTGCCGTAGCGGGTGGTGAACACGAGGTCGTTCAGAGGGCGACCTCATCCACCCGGCTGCCGGCGTCCATCAGCGCATCCTGACCTGGCCAGTACGACTGCCCCGGTGCGGATCACCGCATGGACCCATCACCCGCAGCACCGTCCCATCGGCCGGCGACCGCAGTGCCTTCGGGCCTCGTTCACGTCCGTGTCCCGGGCGCGTAGGGTCAGCGACGTGAGCGTCGCCCTCGACACCCTGCCGAAGATCGGTGCGCCGGCGACGCGTGCGCTGACCGAAGCCGGCTACCCGACGTTGCGCGACCTCGCGGGTGTGCCGCGCGCAGAACTGGCCGTACTGCACGGGGTGGGACCGAAGGCACTCGGGATCATTCAGAGCGCTCTGGAGCAGCACGATCTGAGTCTCGGTTAGGGATTCCTCGGCAGCAGTGCCAGTCGGGCACATAGGCGGAGGCCTCCCGTCGCCGGGCTGTACCGGGTCTGCTGGCGATGTGAGCCCGACCGGGGTGTCCACTCAGGCTCCGAGATCAAGGACGAGCGGCCCATGGTGAGGCCGGCGACGTCGCCGGTAGCGTGAGGCGAATTCGTGCCAGGACCGCGAGGAGCAGCCCGGAAGTAGCGAGGAATCCTGACCGAGCAGGTCGTACGCGTGAATGGGGGCCTGCTGTAGGGAAACCGGAGCCAGCGCCGTTGCCAATAGCGCCAGGACCCGATCGGCAACGCGGAGCAGGCGCGGCAGCTCATCGTCACCCACCTGCTCGACCCGCCCCGTTCGGACGTCGCCGCCTGGCACGGTCTGCTCGGCGAGCTGCTGATCGCCGGCGGGGAGACCGGTGCCGCCGCGACCGCGCTCGACCAGGTCGATGCGGGCGGCGTTCCTGCGCACCCGCCGGGCCGAGCGGTTCCTCGCCGAGCTGGCGACCCGGCCCACGCGATAGCGACGGTGGGTCCGGTGTGCGTCGTACCGGCATGACCGGTACGTGCCGTACGACGCCGGCACCTGACGGCCGCGCGGGTTCGGCCCGGCCCCGGCGGCGAGGGGGTTGCCGGGGCGGTGCCGGGAGAGCATGGCTTGACAATCCGCCGGGTGCGGTGTGGACGATGAGACGTGAAAATTCTTGTGCTGGGTGGCAGTGGCCTGATCGGCACCCATGTCGTCGACGTGCTGCGCGACAGGGGCCACACCGTGACCACGGTGGCCCGTACCGCCCGCCCGGGCGTCGATCACCTGCTCGATCTCGGGTCCGCCTCGACCGACGACCTCCGGCCGCTGCTCGCCGGCCAGGACGGGGTCGTCGTCGCCACCCGCGCCGACGAACAGCGGGTGCTGCCCAAGCCGATCCGGCCGGTCCTGCACCGCGAGCTGGTCGACCCGGTGGTACGCCTGCTCACCGCCGCCCGCGACGAAGGGCTCAGCCGTGCGGTCGTGTTGGGCTCCTACTACACCTACTTCGACCGGCTACATCCACAGTGGCGGCTCGCGGAGCGGCACCCGTACATCGGATGCCGTCGGGAGCAGGCCCGGCAGGGACGGCTGGCCGCCGGCCCGGAGCTGCCGGTCGCCGTGCTGGAGTTGCCGTTCGTCTTCGGCGGGGCCGGTGACCCGCTCCCCAACTGGGCCGGTCCGCTCTACCGGTGGGCGCGGTCGCGGGGACCGCTGGTGGCCCCCGACGGGGGGACCGCCACCGTCGCGGCGCGCAGCGTGGCCGAGATCGCGGCCGACGCGCTCGCACAGGCACGCGGCGGGGACATCCCGGTCGCCGACGAGAACCTGAGCTGGGCAGAGATGATCACCCGGATCGCCGAGGAGGTCGGCCGCCCCCGCCGGGTCCGTCGGCTGCCCACCGGCGTCGTACGGGTCGCGCTGCGAGGCGTTGGCATGCGGCACGACCGCACGGGCCGGGAAGCGGGCCTCCACCCCACCCACCTCGCCGACCTCCTGCTCACCGAACTGTTCATCACCGAGGCGGACCGGGAGAGCGGAGATCGCTAGGCCACGGGTGTGCCTGGGAGTGCAGCCGGCGAGGGTGCCGGCTGCCCTCCCGTCTGGTGTGCCGCTCAGTGCGTCGGCTTGGTGGACCGGACGAAGGTGGTCCAGGCGGTGGGGCTGAAGGTGAGGGCTCACGGGTTGCCCCGTACAGCTCGCACATGAACCGGGCGTCGATGGGGCGCACCGGACCGGGGCCCGCCTCGATGCGCCACATCTTCTGCCGGCTGCAGTGCAGCGCCTCGGCCACACCGTCGAGCGTCATGCACGCCTCGGTGCGCAGGTCGCGCAGCGCCCGCCCGAGCTGCCGTCGGGGGACTGTCGAGCCCATGTCCTCGGCCATCCGCCACTCCTGTCCACGTTGCATTTTGTTACATGCTTCTCGGTGTCGGTGAGACATCGAAATGGCACCCGGGGAATTGTCGGGACGTGGGATGCCATTCCATCGGAACGCGTTTTCGACCCTACAAGAAAGGTGTGACAACAGCCATCACCGCGCAATTCCCATGCAATGGCCGTCGCATTGTGGGCACCTGTTGCCGCAGGGCCTCGCGGGGCGGCGGCAGCCACTACGCTCCAGGCGTGATTCGCATCGTCGCCACCGTGTCCCTGCTCCTCGTCGCCGGTTGCGCGCCCACCGAACCGGCCGCCCCCGCAGCCGCCAGCCCGACCGAGCCCTCGGACCGGTTCGCCGCCGGCGCGTGCCTGTCGGTGGCCCGGGCGATCGAGGAGAACGACCTGAGCTTCAGCGCGGCCACCGGTCCCGCCTCGCGGGCCGTCCTGTCGACCGACCCGGGCATCCAGCAGGCCGGTCGGCGACTGGCCGTGGTCGGTAAGGAGGCCGGGGACCTCTTCGTCGAGGACGATCCGAAGGTCGACCCGGGGCCTACCAACGCCCGGGTGGCCGAGGCGCAGCGTCAGTTGCTCTCGGCGTGCACCGACCTGTTCGGCCCGCAGCCGTGGAAGTTCGACAGGTAGCCGAAAACCGGTTACCCGACCGCCGGCAAGCGGCGATCGGGTAACCGGTCTCACGGTGCCCCGGCTACCGGGGCCGACGGTTCAGCTGCGGCTCCACCGCTGGCCGGCGGCGCCGTTGCAGTCCCAGATCTGGGTACGGGTGCCGTTCGCCGTGCCGTTGGACACCAGATCCAGGCAGCGCCCCGAGCCGACCGCCGTGATCGTGCCGTCGGTGTTGAAGCGCCACTTCTGGTTCTGCTGGCCGTTGCAGTCCCAGATGATCACCGAGGTGCCGTTGGTGGTGCCGGCGTTGTTCACGTCCAGACACTTCGTGCCGTAGACCCGCAGCTCCTGGCTGCCTGTCGACGTCCACGACTGGTTGGTCTGGCCGTGGCAGTCCCAGATGATGGCCGTGGCCCCGTTGGTCTGGGTCGCGCCGTTGACGTCCAGGCAGCGGCCGGCGGCGACGTTGCGGACGGCCGTCGTGGTGCCCGGAGGGGGAGTGGTCGGCGGCGGGGTGGTCGGGGGCGCGGTGGTCGGCGGGGCGGTGGTCGGGGGCGCGGTGGTGGGCGGGGGAGTGCCGCCGCCGGTCACCAGGAACATGGCCGCGCCGTGCGCCGGCACCGAGGCGCTGATCGTGCCGGTCGACGTCGAGTTGCTGTGCGCCCACAGGTCGCGCACCGCGTAGGACGACGCGCTGCCGAGGCCGAGCGCACTGGCCGTGGTGGAGACCGTGGCCGTGCCGCCGCTCCGGTTGAGCAGCACGGTGGCCACCGCGCCGGTGGACATCGGCTTGCGCCAGACCTCCAGGTCGCCGGAGTCGCTGATCTTGTAACCCTGCCGGCCGCCCCAGTCCTGGTTGACCGCGATGACGTCGGTGTTGGTCAGGATCGTCCGGGTGGCCGCCGACATGGTGCGCAGGTCGTTGCCGGCCAGCAGCGGGGCGTTCAACAGCGCCCAGAGGCTGAAGTGTGCCCGCGACTCGGTCTCGGTGGGGCCGTTGCCGACCTCCAGCATGTCCGGGTCGTTCCACGAGCCCGGCCGGGCGTACGAATCCTTGCCGACCTGCTGGTCGAGGATGCCCATGATGGAGTTCCAGTTGCCACCGATGTCCCCGGTGTTGCGCCAGGAGTTGCCCACCGACGCGCCCCAGGTCCAGACGCTGTCCTGACCCCAGTTGCACAGGCTGTAGAGGATGTTGCGGCCGGTGGCCGCCAGCGCGTCCCGCATCGCGGTGTAGCGCTGCTGCCCGCTGCGACCGAGGTGGTCGCCGCAGTTGTCGTACTTGAGGTAGTCGATGCCCCAGGACGCCCAGAGGTTGGCGTCGCGCTGCTCGTAGTTGATGCTGGCCGGGTAGCCGGCGCAGGTGGTCGTCCCGGCCGACGAGTAGATGCCCAGCTTGAGGCCCTTGCCGTGCACGTAGTCGGCGAGCGCCTTCATGCCGCTGGGGAACTTCGCCGGGTCGGCGACCAGGTCACCGCTGGCGTTGCGCTGCTTGGTCGACCAGCAGTCGTCGATGTTGACGTACTCGTACCCGGCCGCCGCCATGCCGCTGGAGACCAGCGTGTCGGCGGTCTGCCGGATCAGCGTCTCGTTGACGTTGCAGCCGAACGAGTTCCAGTCGTTCCAGCCCATCTGCGGGGTCCGGGCCAGGCCGTTCTCCAGCGCCTGCGCGGGCGGGGCGTTGCTGAGCACCGCCGCGCCGGTGACGACCGCGGTGCCGAGGCTCGCCGCCAGCAGTACCGGGAACAGCAGGGCGACTCTACGTCTGGACATGTGCACGCTCCTCGTCGGAGTGCAGGCCACGATAGGAAATATATCGACGACCGCCAACGTAATTCGTCTGACATCTGCCGTCAATACGCGCCCGTCGACCGCACCCGGTGCCGGCTCCCGTCTCCCGCGCCCTGCGTCCGGGCCGTACCGCCCGCGCCCGCCCGTCCAGGGGCCGGTCACCGTACGTCCGGGCTGCACACCTTCCAGTCGCCGTCCTGCTGCTCGACGTTCAGCTGCACCGTCCGGGGTGCCTGGTCCGAATAGGTGACCTCGGCGGTCGCCCAACGCAGGGTCGGTGTCTCGCTCGGGCGCTCGATCGTCACGTCGGTGATCCGGAACCCGGTCACCCCGTAGCCGGCCGCCGGGCGGTCCAGCCAGTCCGCCCGTGACTCCCGGCGTCGGTCGGCCGCGCACAACATGTCGTACGCGCCGTTGTAGTCATGCCTGACCACGGCGGACAGGTAGGCGTCGGCGGCGGCGCGGATGCCGGGCTCGTCCCGGGTGTCCTTGCGGTAGAGGTAGACGCTGCCGGCCGGCACGCCGCAACAGAGCAGCACGCCGACGCCCAACATCATGATCACGAAACCACGGCTGGAGAGCTCTGTCTCGGTGGCCACAGCACGACGGTACGGTCTCCCGGCAACCCCGGTCATCGGCGGCCCTCGGCGGGACCGGTGACCTGCGGCCTTCGGTGGGACCGGTCACCGGCGGCCCCCGGCGGGACGGACGCGCAGAGCGCGACGGGGGCGTCCGGTGCGGACGCCCCCGTCGACGAGCCGTGCGGTCAGGAGACCGAGGCGGGGAAGCGTTCCCAGACCCGGTGCGCGGCCATCAGGGTCTGCGCGTCGGCGAGCACGCCGGCCCCGGAGTCACCGGTCACCACGCCCACCGCGCCGACCACCCCGGCCAGCTCCAGCACCCGTACGCCGTCGCCCCAGGCGCCGATCACCTTGGCGTGCCGCCAGCACTCCTGCACCAGCAGCAGCACCCGCGGGTCGACGACAGTGGCGTCCGCCGCACCCGCCTTGGCGTCCCGGGCCGGCAGCGCGTCCGGTGCCGGCGCGGGTGCCCCGGCCAGCAGCAACGCGTCCAGTTCGACCGAGCGGCCGGTGGCGAACGTACGCTGCACAGTCAGGCCGCCCACAGTGCCGCCGTGCGCGGCGATCACCAGCGGCACCATGCCGGCGGCGAACACCTCGCGGCGGACCTGCTCGACACCGTCGGCGTCGGCCCCGGCGTCGACCACGATGCCGACCGTCCGGCCGTCGGCGGGCCAGGTGCGGCCGAGCTGGGACAGCGCCGGGCTGGGCGCGACGTCGGCAAGCGGCACGGTCGGCTGCGGTGCCGGCAGGCCCAGGCCGGTGGCCACCTCGGCGCAGAGCACCGGGTCGATGTTGGCCAGGCACTGCAACTGCCGTTCCCGGATCGCCTGGTGGTAGCACTTGCCCAGCTCGAAGGTGTAGGCCCGGACGATGTGCTCCCGCTCCACCGGCGACATGCTCAGCCAGAACAACCGGGCCTGGCTGAAGTGGTCGTCGAAGGAGGCCGGGTTGGCGCGTACCTTCGGGGCCTCGGCCACGGTGACCGGCACGTCGAGGAACGCGTGCTCGGCGTCCCCGGCCGGGAACGGGTTGCCCCCGTCGAGCGAGTTCGGCCGGTAGGGCGCGACACCCGCGTGTACGGCGTGCTGGTGGAACCCGTCGCGGAGCATGTCGTTGACCGGGGCGTGCGGCCGGTTGATCGGAATCTGCGAGAAGTTCGGGCCGCCCAGCCGGGTGAGCTGGGTGTCGACGTAGGAGAAGAGCCGGCCCTGCAACAGCGGGTCGTTGGTGACGTCGATGCCCGGGACCAGGTGGCCGAGGTGGAAGGCGACCTGCTCGGTCTCGGCGAAGAAGTTCGTCGGCGTCCGGTTGAGCACCAGCCGCCCGACCGGTTGCACCGGGGCCAGCTCCTCCGGGACGATCTTGGTGGGGTCGAGCAGGTCGATGCCGGCGAAGGTCTCCTCCGGGGTGTCCGGGAAGACCTGGAGGCCGAGCTCCCACTCCGGGTACGCGCCGGCCTCGATGGCGTCGTAGAGGTCGCGCCGGTGGAAGTCCGGGTCCATGCCGCTGAGCATCTGCGCCTCCTCCCACTCCAGGGAGTGCACGCCCAGCTTCGGCTTCCAGTGGAACTTCGCCAGCACCGTCGCCCCGGCCGCGTCGACCAGCCGGAAGGTGTGCACCCCGAACCCCTCCATGGTCCGGTACGAGCGCGGAATGCCCCGGTCGGACATGTTCCACATGGCGTGGTGCTGCGCCTCGGTGTGCAGCGAGACGAAGTCCCAGAAGGTGTCGTGCGCGCTCTGCGCCTGCGGGATCTCCCGGTCCGGGTGCGGCTTGCCGGCGTGGATGATGTCGGGGAACTTGATCGCGTCCTGGATGAAGAAGACAGGCATGTTGTTGCCGACCAGGTCGAAGGTCCCCTCGTCGGTGTAGAACTTGGTGGCGAACCCACGGGTGTCCCGGACGGTGTCCGCCGAGCCCCGGGAGCCCAGCACGGTGGAGAACCGGACGAAGACCGGGGTCTCCTTGCCCTTGCGCAGGAAACCGGCCCGGGTGACCTCGTCGGCGCCGT
Source organism: Micromonospora sp. DSM 43699 (assembly GCF_055517075.1). Classification (NCBI taxonomy): domain Bacteria; kingdom Bacillati; phylum Actinomycetota; class Actinomycetes; order Micromonosporales; family Micromonosporaceae; genus Micromonospora; species Micromonospora sp. DSM 43699. The sequence goes on along the minus strand of NZ_JBTMMT010000041.1, from coordinate 39,272 downwards.
ACCCGGTGAAGACGCCGTGCGCGCCGGCGCCCCGGGCGTGCACCACCCGCTCGGGGATGCGTTCGTGGTCGAAGTGGGTGATCTTCTCGCGGAAGTGGTGGTCCTGGAGCAGCGTCGGGCCGCGCGAACCGGCCTTCAGCGAGTGGTCGGTGTCGCGCAGCCTGGCCCCCTGCGAGGTGGTCAGGTATTCACCCTGCTGACCGTTGGCCACCGTCGGTGCGCCGGTTTCGGCACCGGTCGGGGTACGGGTCTCCGGTGCGCCCTGCTCCTTCTTGGGCGGCAGCGGGTCGTGCGGGGTGGTGGGCTCGTCGACGGTCGGCGGAGCGCTACCCGGCGCACCAGGCACGTCGGGGGTCATCAGGTCGGACACCTTCTCGGCTGCGGCGTCCACCACGTCCTTGACGACCTCGGTCGGCTTGCGGGATTCCATCTGGGCGGCACCTCGATGTGTGGAGCGGGGAACAGGTCGTCTCCCCCTACCCGGGCATCCCCCCGCAAAACACGCCGATGCCACCCGGTGTTTCCACCGTCGGACCGGGTCGCCGGCGCTTGGCGAGGGCCTCAGCGCAGGGCGGTCGAGTGGCTCAGCGCAGGGCGGTCGAGTGGCTCAGCGCAGGGCGGTCGAGTGGCTCAGCGCAGCGCCCTGAGGGTGACGGCGGTCACCGCGCCGTACGCCAGGTGCGGCACCAGGTCGGTGATCCAGTCGGTGGCGGACCAGGTCCGTGGATCGGTGACCCGCAGGACGGTCAGCGGGCCGTTGGACCCGATCATCGCCAAGCCGGTCAGCGCCAGGACGGACACGACTGTGGGGAGCCGGCGACCGCCCGCCGCCGCGTAGCCGGCGGCGGTGGCCACCGAGGTGACGTAGCCGAGCAGTGGCCCGAGCCCGGACCGCCGGTTCGGGGCGGTCCGCTGATCACCGAGGTCGACGTGGGCCAGTTCGGCCAGCCGGCCGGCGCTGTCCTCGGCGGCGCTGCTGGCCGGGCGGGCCCGGATCGCCATGTCGAGGTAGGTGACGGCGTTGAGGGCGGACGCACCGGCCGCGCCGGCGATCAGGGCTCTGCTGGTCGGCGTCATCCTCGCCGGGTACCCGCCGGGGTGGCGATGACACCCGCCGGTGCCGCTGTGCCGGGGCGGGCCGGCGGCGGGCCGCCCCGGCACGGATCAGGAGATCGCCGCCGTCACCAGTTCCCGGACCCGCTTCTCCACCGTGGGGCTCCAGGCCAGCAGCGCGTACGACACCGGCCAGAGATCACCGTCGTCGAGCTGCGCCGCCTCCTGGAAACCCAGTGTCGAGTACCGGTAGTTGAACTTGCCGGCGTCCTGGAAGAAGACGACGATCTTGCCGTCCTCGTTCGCGTACGCGGGCATCCCGTACCAGGTCTTCGGGGACAGCTGCGGAGCCGCCGTGATCACCGTCAGGTGCACGCGCTCGGCGAGCGCCCGGTCCGCCGGGGCCATCTGGGCGATCCGGTCCAGCACCGCCTGCATCCCGTCGGCCTTCCTGGCGCCCTTCTTCCCCTCGGCGCGCAACTCGGCGGCGCGTTCCTGCATCGCGGCCCGCTCCTCCGCGCTGAACCCGGTGGCATCGGCCCCGGCGGCCTTCCCGGCGGTGTCGCCGCCGGACGTGGTGGTCGGACTCTTCGTGGGCACGCGGGCTCCCTCACTGGGTGGGACGAGGCGCGGCGTCCTGCCGGCCACCTGGACAAAGGCTATGACCAGGTGACGGCGGTGGCTTCTCGATTCCTGACCGGCCGGGGCCGACTGTCACACCGGATTCCGCCGTACCACCCGGGCGGGACGGCTGACCGGCCGATTCACCGTGGCGACGGCAACCGGCCCGGTGCGCCCGGTGCCGTCGGTCGGCCCGGTCGTGGACACGTCGCCGTCGATGCGTCTATGGTCACCGCATCCTCCGCCCGTGCACGCCGTACGAGGAGCGCCATGGGTTTCTCCGTATCCCTCGACGACCTGCTCGGCGACGAGGTGCGCCGCGATCCGTACCCGTACTACGCCCGGCTGCACGAGCTGGGGGAGGCTGTCGCGCTCCCCCCGACGGCCCCGTACGCCGTGCTGGTCCACGGCCACGACGCCGCCCACCGGGTCCTGCGGGATCCGGTCTTCCGGGTGCTCGACGCGGACCACCTGGACCGGTCCGGCCTGCGCTGGCGCGAGCACGCGGTGATCCGGACCCTGCAGGCCAGCATGTTCAACGCCCCGGCCGACGACCACGCCCGGGTGCGCCAACTGTTCGGCCAGGCGCTGACCGCCCGCCGGGTCGCCGCGCTGGAGCCGACGATCCTGCGGATCGCCGACGGGTTGCTCGACGGGCTCGCCGAGGCGGGCGCGGGCGGGCGACCTGTGGACTTCATGGCCGCGTTCGCCCTGCCGCTGCCCAGCGCGGTCGTCGGCGAGCTGCTGGGGGTGCCGCAGCGGGACCGGGACTGGTTCCCGTCCCGGGTGCGGGCGTTCGACGCGGTGCTGGAGATCGGGCCGCGCTCGTTCCGGGAGATCCGGGCCGCCAACGCCGCCGCCGAGGAGCTGACCGGCTACTTCGCCGCGCTGCTTGCCGCCCGGCGGGCGGAGCCCCGCGACGACCTCGTCTCGGCCCTCGCCCGTAGCCGCGACGAGCACCCCGACCAGTTGTCGGAGGCGGAGCTGCTGGCCAACCTGATCGTCACGTACAACGCGGGGTTCCGGACCACCGCGAACCTGTTCGGCAACGGGTTGACCCTGTTGCTGGCGCGGCCCGACGCGCTTGCCGCGTTGCGCGCCGACCCGTCCCTCGCCCCGGCGTACGTCGAGGAGATCCTGCGGTACGAGCCGCCTGTGCACTTCGCGGTGCGCTACGCCGCCGAGGACACCGAGATCGCCGGGCTGACCGTCGGCAAAGGACGGTCGGTGCTGGTGCTGACCGGGGCGGCCAACCGCGACCCCCGCCGGTTCACCGATCCGGACTCCTTCGACCCGTCCCGCCCGGACAACCGGCACCTGGCGTTCAGCGCCGGGCCGCACTACTGCCTCGGCGCGGCGCTCGGCCGGGCGGAGGGCCGACTCGTGCTGCCCCGGCTGCTGGACAGGTTCCCGGCGCTGGCGCTCGCGGCGGCACCCGGCGAACGGCGTGAACTCATGCTGCGCGGCCACGACCGGCTGCTGGTGCGCCTGGCCGATCCGCGCGCCGATCGGCTCGTCGGCACGGCCCAAGTGGACCTTGCGAAACCGGCTTGATTGAGTAAGGTCGATTCAAACGGAGCGGCTGCTCCGGTGGCCAATCGGCGACGGTCACGCAGACGTCGCACCTGGTTCCCGGCCGCGTCCCCGGCCACCTGCCACGCCTCACGCGTCCCACCGGCCGCCGGGTCCGCCGACGCCGACCTCCGGAAAGGAGACCCACGGACATGACCGACGAGATCCGCGCCTTCCTCTTCGCCGCGCTGACCGAGATGAAGTACGACATCGAGGACGCCGACGACGACACCGTGTTCGGTCCGGCCGGCCTCGACGTGGACTCCCTCGGCCTCGCCGAGCTGGCAGTCCGGGTGGAGGACCGGTTCGGGGTGGCATTCGACGACGACGAGGCCGAGGCCCTGGCGATGATGACCGTCGGAGAGTTCTGCCGCGCGGTGGCGCTGCGCATCCAGCCCGCCTCGGCGCACTGACCGTGCCCGCCGCGCCACCCCGCAGCCAGGTCCCCGACCGGTCAGTGGCCCGGGGCGTCGCCGTGGCCGGGCGGGAGGGACGCGCGTGCGGGCCGGCGTGACGGTGACCGGGATCGGGCTGGTGAGCCCGGTCGGCAGCTCCGCCGCCGAGGTGTTCGACGCGGTCTGTGCGGGCCGCTCCGGCCTGCGCAGACCGCCCGAGGGGCACCCGGTCGACGGGGTCGTCGACGTCGCGGCGTTCAGCCCGGAGATCGACCCGGCCAGTGTGCTGCCCGGCCCCGAGTCCCGGGTGGTGGACCGCTCGATCGTGATGGCGCTGCGGGCGGCCGGGGACGCGTTGGCCGACGCCGGTGTCGAGGTGGGCCGGGACGTCGACCCGTACCGCATCGCCGTGATCGTCTCCGGCGTCGGCGGGCTGTCGACGCTGGCGAGCCAGGTGCTCGCGCGGGCCGAGCGGGGCCGGTTCGGGGTCAGCCCGTACCTGCTGCCCGGGACGCTGCCGAACATGGGCGCGGCGCGGATCGCCATCAGATACGGCATCCGGGGCTACACCTCGTCGATCGGCACGGCGTGCGCCGCCGGGGCCCAGTCGCTGGGTGAGGCGGTGCGGATCCTCCGCGCCGACGAGGCCGACCTGGTGGTCTGCGGGTGCAGCGAGGCACCGCTCTTCCCGACCTTCGTCGACGCGTTCGGCAACGCCCGCGCGCTCGCCCGGGGCTGGTCCGACCCGACGGCCGCGAGCCGCCCGTTCGACAGTCGGCGCAACGGCCTCGTCCTCGGTGAGGGCGCCGGGGTGTTCGTCCTGGAGCGCACCGCGCACGCCGAGGCGCGCGGTGCGCGACGGCACGCCGACCTGCTCGGCTGGGGCGCGAACAACGACGCCTACCACCCCACCACCCCCCGCCCCGACGGGTCCGGTGCCGCACACTGCATGCGGACGGCCCTGCGCGACGCCGGCCTGGCCCCCGCCGACATCGGCTACCTCAACGCCCACGGCACCAGCACCAGGGCCGGTGACGCGGCCGAGGTGGCCGCGATGCGGGACGTCTACGCTGCGGCCGGCCCGCCGGTGAGCTCCACCAAGGGGGTCACCGGGCACCTGCTCGGCGTCTCCGGGGTGATCGAGGCGGCCATCGGCGTCGAGGCGCTGCGACGCGGGGTGCTGCCGCCTACCCACAACCTCGACGACCCGGACCCGGCCGACGGGGTCGACCACATCCGCAAGCAGCCCCGGACCGGCCCGGTGGCCACCGTCATGTCCAACTCGTTCGGCTTCGGCGGCCACAACGTCAGCCTGATCCTCGGCCCTCCCGGGGCGTGACCGGCCGCCGACCGCCGGCACGGGTCGGGGTGTCTGCCGTCCGGCGGCCCCGCGTCGGGGTGCCTGCCCTCCGGCGGCCTCGCGTCGGGTGACTCAGCGGATGGTGAGCAGGGTCGCGGTGTCGTGCCGGTCGACAGTGACGTCGAAGTGCTGGTGCAGCATGTCGGTCAGGTAGTCGAGATCCGCCACCAGGGGCACCGGCAGCATCGCCCGCTGGTCGACCGGGCCGTGGGTGGCGACCAGTTCGAGCCGGTCGGCCTTGAGCAGCCCCCGGGTCAGGAAGGCCGGCAGGTCCTCGGGGAGGAGGCAGCGCCACAGGTCGACGTTGACGATCAGATCCAGCGCGCCGGCCTTGAACTGCTGGAACACGGTGCCGAGCAGGTGCGAGTTGGTCGGGCCGGGTGGCGCGTCGTGGTCGTAGGTGTGCGACCCGGGGCCGAGATCCAGGGCGGACACCCCGTTGCCGACGACCAGCGCCGCGCTGGTGGCCAGCTCCGCGCGGAGCGCGGCGGGCAGCGCCGCCGGTCGCCCCAGCCCCTGCCGCCGGTACGCCTCGATGGCCTCGCCGTAGAGCCGGATCCGGCCCAGGTGCCGGCCGAACGTGTTGATCGCGTACAGCACCTCGACGTCGTAGCGCAGGTGCTTGCGCAGCAGGTACTTCATGTTGTCCATCGAGGCGAGCCCGTTGGACGTCTTGCGGAAGTGCGGCAGATGGTAGGACAGCGCCTCGACGTCCAACCGGAACAGGTCGGGCCGGGCCCCGTGCAGGTGGAACACCCGGTAGAAGAACTCCAGATCCTCGAAGCCCCACTTGACCATCGCCTCGTCGAAGCCGCCCACCCGCAGGAACGAGTCACGGTCCACCGAGGCGTTGTGGGTCAGCCCGAGCACCCAGGGGGCGGCGGGGAAGTCCCGGATCCGCTGCGGGTGGGAGATGTCCTCCAGCCGGGGGTCGCCGCGCTCGGCGTCCAGCATCTCCGACCCGATCGGTTCACCCCGGCGCAGCGCGTCCGCGCCGGCCCAGTCGAGGTCGTAGCGCTGACCCAGCAGGACCCCGGGCCGACCGTCGAGGGCGGCGTGGTGATCCCGGTGCCGGGCCAGCAGGGTGGGGTGCGCCACCGTGTCGGCGTCCAGGAACAGCAGGGTGTCCGCGCCGGCACGCGCCGCCGCCGCGTTGCGGTTGGCACTGCGGCCCCGGTTGGCTTCGCTGCGTACGCAGCTGATCCGCAACCGGTCGGCGTAGCGCTTGACGACCGGGGTCAGCGGGACGGCCGAACCGTCGTCGCCGACGACGACCTCGAACTCCTCCGCCGGCAGGGTCTGCCGGGTGAGCGACGCCAGCGTCGTGTCGAGCGCCGAACCGTTGTTGTGGGCGGGGATCACCACGCTCAGGCGGGGCTGGTCCATGGTCGGCACACGACTCCTTCGGAAACGCCGGCCAGGCCCCGTCGCGGGCCGTCAGCGGGGGGTGCAGTGCTCGGTGATGTAGTCGGCCAGGTCGCCGACGGTGGTCATCCGGTCCTCGTCGAGGTCTTCCACGTCGATCTGGATCTCCAGCTCGTCCTCCAGCTCGAGCAGCAGCTCGAGCGCGAGGGACGAGCTGAGGCCCAGATCGTCCATGAGCTGGGTCTGCTCGGTGACCGGCGCACCGGGTTTGAGCATCCGGGTCAGCAGCGTGGTCATGCTGTCGACGACCTGCGCACGCAGCTGCGGCGCGGTGACCGTGTCGGGCTCTGTCACTGGACCCTGCGCTCCACCATGGAGTCATCAGAGCAAACCGGATCGGCGGGTGTCAACGGGTGCGCCGATCTTCGTCCGCGGTGCCGATCCGCCTCACCCGACTGGCCCCCGGTAGGACTCGACGACGTACCGTGCCTCACCCGCCAGGGCCACCGCGACCCGGTACCCGGCCGGGGTCACCACGTCGGTGACCCGGTGTACGCCCACGGGGTCACCGCACTCCACCACGTCGCCCTGGTGCACCGGCATCGCCAGATGGGGCCAGAGCCGGTCGCCGGCGGCCTTGACCACCGCCTCCTTGCGCGCCCACAACCTGGCGAACCGGTCGGCCCGGGTCGCCGGGGTGGACCCCGAAGCGACCTGCCGCGCCTCTTCGGCGGCGAAGAACCGGGTGGCCAGGGCCACCGGGTCCAGCCCCGGCGACGGATGCTGGATGTCGACCCCGATCGCCCGGTCACCGCCCACCGCCACCGCGACGAGGTCGGCGGAGTAGGACAGGCTCGTCTGCGGCCCGCCCTCGGGGTCGACCAACGTCGGCTTGCCGTGCCGACCCCGCCGCCAGGTGAGCCGTTCGGGTGGCGCGTCCAGGGCCCGGCCCACCAGGAGGCGCAGCGCGCCGTGCGCCACCGTGAACCGGTCCCGGACGGTCGCCTGGGTGAGCGCCGCCGCCCGGGTCCGCTCCCCGGCGTCGAGCACCGCGCGGTACCGGGCCAACTCGTCCGGGCCCACCCGGGCCGACCCGATCCAGATCCGGACGGTGTCGGGCATGGGCCGTACTCTAGCTCCGTCGTCGCCGGGTCGACGGGCGGCGATTTGTGGCGTTGACACGCGCCGATCCACGTTGCTCTGATTGACCGATGTTCGCGCAGACCGCCGAGGCACAGGTGCTCGTCCCGTTCGCCGGCCCGGGGGCCGGGACCGCGCCGCTGACCTGGGGTCAACTGGCGATCATGCAGGACATGCGGGAGACCGGGTGGACGCACAACGTCAGCGGCGCGCACCCGGTGCCGGCGGGGGTCACCGTGGCGCAGGTGGCGGCGCAGCTCGGCGACCTGATGAGCCGGCATCCGGCGCTGCGGATGCGGCTGGGCACCGACGAGCGGGGCGAACCCTGCCAGGTGGTGTCCGCCGCCGGGGAGATCGCCCTCGACGTGCTCGACGTCCCCGACGACGCCGACCCGGCCGACGTGGCGAAGTTCGCCTACGAACTGGGCCACGCCCGGCTGCTGGCCCACTACGACCTCTACCGGGACTGGTCGGTGCGGATGGCGGTGGTCCGGCACCGGGGCGCCCTGGTGCACCGGGTGCTGACCCTCGACCACCTGGTGGTCGACGGCACCGCGACGGCCCTGCTGATGGCCGACCTCGGGCTGGTCGACCTGGCGGCCCGTCGCAACTACGACCCGCGTACGGTGCAGCTGCTCGACCTCGGCCGGCGGGAACGCACGCCGGCGCTGCAACGGGTCAGCGACCGGGCGGTCCGCCACTGGGAGGCGCACCTGCGCACCATCGCGCCGACGACCTTCGGTGAGGTCACCAACCCGGCCGGACGGCACGGCCGGCGGTTCTGGCACGGCCGGTTCAGCTCACCCGCCGCCTACCTGGCGGTGCAGGCCATCGCCCGACGGACCAGGACGGACACCTCCCGGGTGCTGCTCGCGGTCATCGCCGTGGCGGTCGGCCGCGCCACCGGGGTCAGCCCGTTGACCGCCAAACTCATCGTGGGCAACCGGTTCCGGCCGGGCTTCGCCGAGGCGATCGCCCCGCTGAGCCAGAACGGCGTGCTCACCGTGGACGCCATCGACACCACAGTGGACGAGGTGGTGACCCGGGCCCGGCGCGCCTCGGTCGCCGCCGGGATGTACGCCTACTACGACCCGGAGCAGCTCGCCGAGGCCAGCGCCCGGCTGGACGACGAGCGTGGCCATCCGGCCCGGGTCACCCTGCGGATCAACGACCGGCGGGTGGTGACCCGGCAGGCGGCCGAGGACGCCGCCCGCGCCGGGGAGGTGACCCCGGAGCAGATCCGGCGCAAGGCGGGCGAGACGTTCCTGGTCTGGGACGGCACCCTGGACCACCTGCCCGAGCAGGCGTTCATCACCGTCGAGGACCACCCGGACACCATCTTCCTCCAGGTCATCTTCGACCTGGGCTGTTTCACCGAGGCCCAGGCCGAGGCGCTGCTGCGCGGGGTGGAGGAGGTGGCCGTCGAGGCGGCCTTCGACCCGGCCGCCCCGACCCGGGTCACCCCCGGCCCGGCCACCGGCTGACCGCCGGCTGGCGCGGCGCAGCCCGGCCGGACCGACACCCCGGGCCCGCCAGGGTCACCGGCCGCCGGGTCACCGGCCCCAGGTCACCGGCAGCGACTCCAGGCTGCGGACCACCAGGCCGGGCTTGAACCGCAGCTCCTCCTCGGGCACGGCCAGGCGCAGGCCGGGCAGCCGGCGCAGCAGCGCGCCCAGCGCCTCCTGCAACTCCATCCGGGCCAGCGCCGCGCCGAGGCAGTGGTGCGGGCCCGCACCGAACGCCAGGTGCGGGTTGTCGACCCGGGTCAGGTCGAGGGTGTCCGCCCCGGCGAACACCGACGCGTCACGGTTGGCCGAGGCGATCGCCGGGAGCACCGGGGTGCCCGCCGGCAGGCGTACCCCGCCGAGCTCCACCTCCTCGGTGGTCACCCGGGGCAGCAGTACGCCGTTGTCACCGAGCTGGATGAACCGGGACAGCTCCTCGACCGCGCGGGCCACCGCGACCGGGTCGTCACCACGCAACCCGGCCAGCTGCTCGGGGTGCCGGGCCAGCACCAGCAGGAACAGGTTGAGCTGGTTGGTGGTGGTCTCGTGCCCGCCGACGAAGATGCCGGCGGTGACCGAGACGAGCTCCCGTTCGGTGAGGTCGTCGTGGGTGTCCCAGGCGTTGATCAGCGCGCTCATCAGGTCGTCGCCGGGGTTGCGGCGACGCTCCACGATCATCTCGCCGAACGCGTCCAGGGCGGCCTGCGGGGCCGCCGGGTCGGCGTCCCAGTCACCGACGAGCGCGTCGGACCACTGGCGTACCCGGTCCTGGTCCTGCTCGGGAATGCCGAACAGCTTGCTGATCACGTAGATCGGCAGCGGCGCGGACAGGTGGGGGATCAGGTCGGCCGGCGGGCCCGCCGCCATCATCTCGTCGATCGACCTGTCGACGAGCGCGGCCACCGTCGGGCGCAGCGCCTCCACCCGGCGGACGGTGAACGCGTGCGACACCGCCCGGCGCATCTTCGTGTGCCGGGGCGGGTCCATCCCGATCAGCGAGTCCTCGGCGAGTGAACCCAGCTCCCGGGTCGGGCGGTCCGGGCCGGCAGCGGCGGCCCGGCTGAACCGGAGGTCGGTGAAGACCCGGCGGACGTCCGCGTGCCGGGTGGCGAGATAGGCCGACGCCCCGTCGGGCAGCGCGATGGGCGCCACCGGGCAGGTCTCCCGCAGCCTGGTGTAGTCCGGCGACGGGTGGTAGATCGTGGGCGCCGGAGCGAGCGGATACGGGATGGGCGACGGCTGGGTCATCTGTGACTCCTCAGGGTGGTCCGACAGGGTGGTCCGACAGGCCGGTGGATCAGCTCCGGGTGCGCGCGGCGAGGGCCACCAGCGCCGGCACCACCTCGGCGGGGGCGGGCATCGCGTGGACCCGGTCCCGCATCAGCGCCGCGGACTCCCGCCAGTGGCCGTCGCCGATCAGCTCGCCGACCAGCTCGCGGAGGGTGTCGTCGTCGGCCTCCGTCGGGGACAACCAGGTCCCCGCGCCGGTGACCGCCAGCCGCTCGCCGTTGAAGTGCTGGTCGCTGACCTGCGGCAGGATCAGCTGCGGGACCCCGAAGCCGAGCGCCGTCATGGTGCTGCCGGCGCCGCCCTGTTGCACCAGCGCGGCGCAGGTCGGCAGCACCAGCCGCAGCGCCAGCGGGGCGTCGACCAGCCGGACGTTACCCGGCAGCGGGCCGAGCCCGGCCTGCTGGGACCGCTCGACAAGCACCACGACCTCGACGTCCAACCCGGCGACCGCCCGGATGACCCGGGGGAGGCCCAGCCGGTCGTCGAGCCCGACCCCGGCCATCATGGTGCCCGCCGTGACGCAGACCCGGGGCCGGTCCGCCGGGCCGTGCAGCCAGGACGGCAGCACGGCCGGTCCGTTGTACGGGACGAACCGGACCGGCCGACCGGGGCGGGCCGACGGCACCTGCATCGGCGGCGGTACCGGGTCGAGCGTCAGCACGCCGGTGAGGTCCACGTCGGAGGCGGTGAGCCCGAACCGGCCGGCGAGCGGGCCGAGTACCGACTCCGGGTCGAGCCGGAGGGTGACCGAGGAGTCCGGCCCCCACAGGTGCAGCACGCCGGGCACGTCCAGCGCGGCGGCGGCCACCGGGGCGGCGAGGTTGAACGGCTCCCAGACCATCAGGTCCGGTCGCCAGGACCGGCCGAAGTCGACCAGGTCGTCGAGGAGGGCGTCGGCGAACCGGACCACGCCCCCGTCGGCGGTGATCGCCGGTTCGAGCGTGTCGGTCGGCTCCGGGGCGGCGGACACGGCCGGGTCGAGGGCGCCGACCGCACCGATCCGACCCGCGAACGCCTCGGCGAAGTCGAGATCACGGCCCAACGGCACCGCCGCCAGCCCGGCCGAACTGATCGCCGGCACCAGCGAGGGATGGCTGGCCACCCGCACCTCGTGCCCGGCCGCCTGGAGCGCCCAGGCGAGCGGGACCAGGCCGTAGAAATGCGACCGCCAGCCCCACGTGCACAACAGAATCCGTAAAGCCGCAGTCAAGTCCGCCCCATCCGCGCACCAACCGGCAGTCCTGGTGCACAGATGCTAGGCGATGGACGTCCGTACCCGGAAGGTCGCCGGTCGTACCAATGGATATTGACGGCGGCCGTCCCCATGGCCGAGTCTTACCCGGTGCCCGATGTGGACCGCCGACCGGCGGGTGGTGGCCCGTCATGACCGTCGTCTCCGAGCTGCGGGGCTACCCGTTCGAGCCGTTCACCGGTGACCTGCCGGGCGAGCTGCTCGACATGGTGGTGTCCGACCCGGTCAGCCGGGTGCGGTTGCCCGATGGCCGCCCGGCCTGGCTGGTGCTCGGCTACCAGGACTGCTGCACCGTCCTGGCCGATCCCCGGTTCTCCCGGCTCCCACTGGGTGCGACCGGGGCTCCCGACGGCGACGGCCCCCGCGAGCTGAACATGGACGGTCCGGCGCACGCGGTCGTCCGCCGGGTGGCCAGCCGGGCGTTCACCGCCCGTCGCATCGACACCTTTCGCCCCCGGGTGCAGCGGCTCGTCGCCACGCTGATCGACGACCTGCTGGCCGGCCCGCGCCCGGCCGACCTGGTCGCCGCGCTCGTCGCGCCCCTGCCCGTGTACGTGGTCTGCGACGTGTTGGGGGTTCCGGTGGCCGACCGGCCCCGGTTCTACGGGTGGATCGAGGGGCTGAACTCGGTCACCGCGTACGGCTCGGCCGACGCCGCCGTCGCGCAGGCGGAGCTGCGGGAGTACCTGGCCGGGCAGTTGGCGCACAAGCGGGTGACCCCCGGCGACGACCTGCTCTCGGCCTGGGTGATCGGCCGGGACGCGCACGAGCTGGTCGACGCCGAGCTGGTCGAGCTGGCGATGGGGGTGCTGCTCGGCGGGCTGGAGATCAACTCCACGAGCGCCGGGCTGCGCGCGCTGTTCCAACACCCCGAGCAGTTGGCGAAGCTGCGGGCCGACCCGGGGAAGCTGTCCTCGGCGACCGACGAGATCCTCCGTTACACCTCGGTGAGCAGCATGTTCCGGGTCCAGGTGGTGCGCGAGGACCTGACCCTCGGCCCGGTGGCGATGCGCGCCGGGGACTGCGTGATGGCGATCCCGTGGGCGGGCAACCGGGACCCGCGGGTCTTCCCCGACCCCAACGTCTTCGACATCGACCGGGTGCCGGGCGCGCCGCACCTCACCTTCGGCTTCGGACCGCACTTCTGCCTGGGCACCGCGCTGGGCCGGATGCAGGTGGAGCTGTCGATCGGCGAACTGCTGCGCCGCCTGCCGGGGCTGACGCCCGCGGTGCCGGTCGAGGAGATCCCGTGGCGGCACGACCGGATGAACGGCGGCATCGCGTCGTTCCCGGTCACCTGGTGACCGGGAAGCCGCTCACCGCCCGCCGACTCCGGCGTTCCGCCGCCGGACCGGCCGGGAGCCCGCCCCACCGACGTCGCCGCGCCGGCGGGGCGGTCAGTAGTTGTCCACCGCGTTGACCCGGTCCGGCCAGTAGCGCTGGCCGGGGGCGGCGACGTAGTGGTCCCACCGGGGCGCGTCGCCGGTCGGGTGGTCGCCGAGCACGGTGATCCGCTGCCCGCGCCGTACCCCCTCGTAGTCGTTGATCGCGTAGTGCTGGGTGACCCGGTTGTCCCAGATCGCCACGTCGCCGACCCGCCAGCGGTAGCGGCAGGTGAACTGCGGCCCCTCGGAGAACGCGAACAGGTATTCCAGCAGCGCGTCGCTCTCGTTGCGGCTGAGCTGCGGGATGTGCGAGGTGAACAGCCGGTTGACGTAGAGCGAGCGGCGGCCGGTCTCCGGGTGCACCCGGACCACCGGGTGCTCGGCCCGGCTGGTGAACTCGTTGCCGATCCGGATGACGTGGATGGCGGTCAACCCGTCGAGCAGGTCCCGCAGCGGCGCGGAGAGCGCCTCGTACACCCGGCACTGGTTGGTCCACATGGTGTCGCCGCCGGTCTCGGGGAGCTGGACCAGGTGCAGGATGGAGGCGATCGGCGGGCTCTGGTGGAAGGTCATGTCGGTGTGCCAGACGTCGACCTTCCCGCCGTTCTCGGAGTCGATGACGACGATCTCCGGGTGCCCCTCCAACCGGGGCAGGTACGGGTGCAGCTCGACCTCGCCGAAGCGCCTGCCGAAGGCGACGTGCGCCTGCGGCGTCAACCCGGTCTGGCCGGCGACGAAGACCACCTGATGGGCGAGTAGCAGCCGGTGCAGGTGGGCGAAGCCCTCGTCGGTCAGGGTGTTCAGGTCGATGCCGTGGACCTCGGCGCCCAGGGCGCCCGCGACGAGCCGTACCTCCGGCACGAGGGAAGTGGTCATCGGTGGTTCCTCCGGTCTGGGCGGGGGGCCGTCGGCGCATTCTTCCACGGCGGTGAATGGGTTCTCCACCGTCGATGTTGACGCCGTCGCGCCGACCCTGAGAGCATTCGGGGCCGATGGACGACGGCCAGGGCCCCGGGCGCGACCATTGTGGACGCGGGGTGCGACGGGGAGGCTGTCCGGGTGACGATCGATACCTCGACCGAGAACGACCCGGCCACCCGGCTCGCCCGGCTGACCGACCTGGCCACCCCGTTCGCCGTACGCACGGCGGTGACCCTGCGGGTGCCGGAGCGGATCGCGGCCGGGGTGACCCGCCTCGACGAGCTGGCCACCGCGTGCGACGTCGACCCGGACGCACTGGGCCGGCTGCTGCGCTACCTGGTGCACCGGGGGGTGTTCGTCGAGTCGTCGCCTGACGAGTTCGCGCTGACCGACGTCGGCGAACTGCTCCGCGACCGCGACGGCGGCGGGCACGGCGGCTACCTGGATCTCGACGGTCTGGGGGCACGGATGGACCTCGCCTACACCGGGCTGCCGCACGCCATCCGCACCGGTGGGCCCGGCTACCGGGCGGTGCACGGGCGCGACTTCTGGGCGGATCTCGACGCGCACCCGTCCTACCGGGCCTACTTCGACGCGTTGATGCTCAGCCAGCAGCGGTTCACCGCGCCCCAGGTGGCGGCGCTCTATCCGTGGCACCGGGTCGGCCATGTCGTGGACGTCGCCGGAGGTGCCGGCGGGTTGCTGCGGGAACTGCTCGGCACCCACCCGCACCTGCGGGGCACCCTGGTCGACCGGAGCGAGCCGGTGGCGACGGCGGCCCGGACGTTCGCCGCGCACGGGCTGGCGGACCGGGTCGACACGGTGGTCGGGGACTTCTTCGCCGAGTTGCCGGCCGGCGCCGACGTCTACGTGGTGTCCCGGGCGCTCACCGACTGGAGCGACGCCCACGCGACGGCGATCCTGCGCCGGTGCGCCGAGGCGGCCGGGGGCACCGGTCGGGTGCTGGTGGTGGAGGTGCTGCCGACCGACCCGTACGTGCCGCACCGGTCCCCGTACGACCTCCAGATGCTGGTGCTGGTGGGTGGGCGCGAGCGGGGTGAACCCGAGCACGTGGCGTTGGCCGCGGCGGCGGGCCTGGCGCCGGTCGGGGCCTATCACGGCACCGGTGGACTGACCCTGTTGGAGTTCGCCGCGGATGCCCGATCCGACGGCCGGTGATCAGACGTTCGTACCTAATCTCATCGATCGGTGTGACGCACGGTGAGCAGGTCGGCAGATTTCTCTGCGCATCGACCGATTTGATGGCGAACATGTTCGCGGCATTCGTGTCCCTCCATCGTGGGCCCATTTTTCCCATGGTTGTTCGGGGCGGGGTCGGCAGGTAACGTCTCGCGTGCCGGCTGGGCCGAGCCTTTGCGAAAGGGTCGACACGCTATGACGGTTACTGGTTTCACGCGCTTTCCGCCCTTCATCGACGACCTTGCCCGCAGCGAATCGGGGCGGCTGCTGCACGCGGAACTCGAACGCCGGTGGCCGGAGACGACCGACCCGTTGGTCACGATCGCCCGCTACGCTCTGCTGCCGGCGGGCAAACTGCTCCGGCCGATGATGACGCTGCACGCGGCGGAGGCGGTGGGCGGGTCGCCGTCCGACGTCCTGCCCGCCGCGCTGGGGATGGAATACCTGCACGTCGCCACGCTCGTGCACGACGACATCATCGACGCCGACACGCTGCGGCGGGGCCGCCCCGCAGTGCCTGTCGCCTTCGGGATCCCCGACGCCATCGTCGTGGGTGACCACCTCATCTTCACGGCTTTTCAGTCCATTGTGGAAGCAGGTGCGGCGGCACCTCCCGGGCACGTCGCGGCCGCCGTCGCGGCGTTGGCCGAGGCGGGGCGGGACCTGTGCCGGGGCCAGATGCTCGAAACCCAGCTCGTCGGCGACCTGGACGCGGGCGCCCGGTGGTACCCGGAGATGATCCGGTTGAAGACCGGCGCGTTGTTCCGCGCCGTGTGCCACGTCGGCGCATTGCTCGGTGGTGCCGACCCGCAGGTCGCGGCCGGGCTGGCCCGCTACGGCGAACACCTGGGCATCGCCTTCCAGATCCGCGACGACCTGCTGTCCTACGTGGCCACCCCGGAACAGACAGGTAAGCCGGCGACCAGCGACCTCAACAACGGCCGGCCGACCCTGCCACTGCTGCTCGCCTACGACGCGGCCACCGACGAGTCCCGGGTCGAGCTGATGGCGGTGCTGCACCGGCGGGGGGCCGGCCCGGGTGACGTCGAGTGGGTCGCCGGCCTGCTCGACGAGGTCGACGCGGTGCGGGGTGCCCGTCGGCAGATGGTGGAGCACGCCGAACGGGCACTGGCCGAGCTGGTCGCGCTCACCCCCTCCGCCAGCGCCGACGTGCTCGCCGGCATCGCGCACTGGATGACGAGCGAGGCGGCGTGAGCACGACCGGCGCGGTACGGGCGCTGCGGGCACACGTCGAGACCTGGCGGCCGTACACCCTCTGGTATGTCGGGCTGGTCGGCCTCGCCGGGGCGGCCCTGGCCGACGGCCCGCACCACCCGTGGCTGCTGGCGTCGGCGTGGGCCGCGCCGACCGCCGGCTGGCTCGGCGGCCACTACCTCGGCGACTACTTCGACAGGGAACTCGACGCCGGCAGCAAACCACACCGACCGATCCCGTCCGGCCGGCTGCCCGCCCGCACGGCACTGTGGTGCGGCGGTGCCTGCTTCGCCCTCCTCGCGCTGCTGGCGGTGCTCGGCGGGTGGGGCACCACCTCGGCCGCGCTGCTCGCCGCGTTCGGCATCGTCGCCTACAGCCGCTGGGGCAAGGCGCGCGGTATCGCCGGCAATCTCGTCCGGGGTGCGCTCGGTGCGATCGCGCTGCTCTACGGCGCGCTGACCGTCGGGCTGTCCCCGGACGTCCCCTCGACGGTGCCGGTGCTGCTCGCGTCGACCGTCGTGTTCTGGTCGCACGACACGATGTCCAACCTGGTCGGGGCGTTACGCGACATCGACGGCGACCGGGCCGGCGGCTACCTGACGCTGCCGGTGCGCCGGGGCGTGCCGTTCGCGGTGCACACCGTGCTGGCCCTCGCCGCCGTCACCGTCACCGCCGCGGTCACCGCCGGCCTGCTGGCCGGGCCGGACCGGCGGGTCGGCTACCTGGCGACGCTGGTCGTCGTCGTGGCGCTGGGGGTCGCCGCCCTCGCCCCGCTCGTCGCGCACCGCGCCGGGATGCCCGTCCTGGTGGCGCTGCGGGCACACGCCGTCCTGGTCGTCGAGCGGGTGGTGCTGGCCTCCGCCCTGGTCGGGCTGGGGCTCGGCGTCGGTGTGCAACTGGCGCTGGCCCTGCCGATGGTCGGGTTGACCTGGTGGTCCCAGCACCTGATGCGTGCCCGCCACGAACTCGGCACCGGACGACCGGCGCTGGCCCTGGCCACCCCCCGTCGAGCCGCCCTGGAGGACGTGTCATGACCGCTGTGCCCACCGAGGCCCTTGACCGGGCCATCGCCGACGGCGCGGAGGCGCTGCTGCGTCGGC
Organism: Micromonospora sp. DSM 43699; assembly: GCF_055517075.1. Taxonomy (NCBI): domain Bacteria; kingdom Bacillati; phylum Actinomycetota; class Actinomycetes; order Micromonosporales; family Micromonosporaceae; genus Micromonospora; species Micromonospora sp. DSM 43699. Next base: position 21,898 of record NZ_JBTMMT010000041.1, on the reverse strand, counting down.
AGCGCCCCGACGGGGTCTTCGGTGACGACCCGCCGGCCTCGGTGCTGGGCACCGCGGGAACGGTGGCCGCCCTGCACGCCGCCGACCCGGTGGGCAGCGCCGACCTGGTCGACGCCGGCACCGGGTGGCTGCGCCGGCACCAGCACGACGACGGCGGCTGGGGTGGCGTGGTGGGGGCCGACAGCGAGGTCGTCGCCACCGCCGTCGCGGTCGCGGCGCTGGCCCTGACCGCGCCGGCCGCCAGCGCCGAGGCGATCGCCGCTGGCCGCGCCCGGCTGGCCGCGATGGGTGGCGTCGACACGGTGACCGACCCGGCCATCTCACTGCTCTGCCGCCAACTGCTCACCATGGCCGGGATGACCGCCGAGGCCGGCCCCCTGCGCCGGCTGCCGCTGGAGATCGTCCTGTTCGACCGGGTACGCCGGCAGCGGCTGTCGTTCCGTACCGCGCCGTTCATCGGGCTGGCCCTGATGCAGGCGGACCTGCTGCCCACCGGTCGGCTGCGCCGGGCCACCCTGCGTCGGGCCCGCCCGGCGGCGCTGCGGCTGCTGCGCGCGATCTACGACCACGAGGGCCGGACCGGCGCGCTCAGCGAGGACCCGTGGCCCGCCGCCCTGGTCCTGCTCGGCCTGGCCCGCTCCGGCGAGGCCCCGGACATCGCGGCGGCCGTGGTGGGCTGGCTGCGCCGCGCGGTCCGCCCCGACGGCGCCTGGGACGCGGTGACCAACCTCGACCTGACCCGCTCCGGGTACGCGGTGACCGGGCTGATCGCCGCCGGCTACGCCGCCGACCCCCGGCTGGGCCCGACCCGGGACTTCTTCCACGCCACGCGGAAGCCGACCGCGTTCACCGTGCTGGACGTGCCGCCGGGCGGGTGGAGCTACTCCAACGTGGGCGGCTGGCCGGTGACGCTGGAGTCCGCCGAGATCCTCTCGGCGCTCGCCGGCTACCCCGACGCCGCCGCCGATCCGGTGCTGCGCAGCGGCCTGGCCTGGCTCGTCGGCCGCCAGGACAGCCGGGGTTCGTGGAGCCTGTGGGTACGCGACACCAAGCTCGCCAACGACGGCCCGTGCCCCGCCATCACCAGCCAGGCCGTGCTCGCCCTGCACGAGGCCGGCCACCCCGACGACCACCCGGCGATCGCCGCCGCAGCGGCCTGGCTGCTGACCGCCGCGCGCCCCGACGGCAGCTACGAGAACCTCTGGTACCGCGACCACACCTCCGGCACGGCCGTGGTGGTGGCGGCGCTGTCCCGGGTCGGCCACGCCCGGCACGACGTGGTCCGCCGGGCGGTCCGCTGGCTGCGCGACACCCAACTGCCGGACGGGTCGTGGGGGCCGGGTGACGGCACCGCCGGGTCGGTGGAGGAGACCGGCTGGGCCGTCCAGGGGCTGCTGGCCACCGGCGACCCAGGGCACGCCGACGCGATCGACCGGGGGGTCGGCTGGCTGCTTGCCGCCGCCGGGTCGGACGGCGGTTGGCCGCCCACCCGGGTCTGCAACTACATCCGCCACCACCTGCGCTACCCCAACGCGGTGATCACCCAGGCGGTCGCGCTGCGGGCGCTCGGGGAGTACCGGCGTACCGTCGCGGGACGGGCGGGCGTCACACCCGGCGCGGTCGTCCGATGAGCGCCGACGTCGTCGTGGTGGGCGCCGGGGCGGGCGGCCTGGCCGCCGCCCGCGCGCTCGGCGCACGGGGGCTGCGGGTGCTGGTGCTCGACCGGCAACGCCGGCCCGCGTCCATCGCGAAGGGCGAGATCCTCCAACCCGAGACGGTACGCATCCTCGACGGCTGGGGCCTGCTCGACGCCCTGCGGGCCACCGGCGCGTGCCCGGTCGACCAACTGGCCATCCGCGACCCGCAGGGCCGACCGCTGCTCGCCCTCGACTACCGCACCCTGCCGGGGCGGCACCGGCAGATCCTCTGCGCCGACTACGGCGACCTGCGTGCCGTGCTCGCCGACGGGCTGCCCGCCACCGTCGAGATGCGCTGGGGGCAGCGGGTCACCGGCCCGCTGCGCGCCGCCGACGGCCGGGTGACCGGCGTCCGGGTCACCGGCGGCGACGGCGAGCAGGAGATCCGGGCGGCGCTGGTGGTCGCCGCCGACGGGATGTCATCGCCGCTGCGCAAGGCGGCCGGCATCGACGTCGACCGGCAGGAGTACCCGCACGGTCTGGTCGCCTTCGACGTGGCAGGGGTCGAGGTGGCCGACGAGGTGTCGGCCTACCGCACCGAACGGGGACTGTGCCTGGTCTACCCGCTGCCCGGCGGGCGCTGCCGGCTCTACGTCCAGGTGACCCCGGACGAGTTCCGCGGACGCACCGCCGCCGACCTGGCCGGCTGGTGCGACAGGCTGCTCGCCGAGGTGCCCGCGATCCGGCCGCTGGGGACGGCGCTGCGGGCCCACCTGGACCGACGGCAACTCCTGGCGGTCTACCGGCTGCGGGCGGCCCGGCTGGCCGTGCCGGGGCTCGCCCTCGTCGGCGAGGCCGCCCACGCGGTGCACCCGATGGCGGCGCAGGGCGTCAACAGCTCACTCGCCGACGCCGAGACCCTGGCGGCGACCCTCACCGTCGCCCGGGGGCGCCCCGACGACGCCGGGGTGGACCGGGCGCTGCGGGACTACGACGCCGCGCGCCGGCCCCACCTCGACCACGTCGCCACGGTCAGCCACAGCGCGGCCCGCATGCTCACCAGCGTGTCGGGGCTGCCCCGGCTGCTCGGGGGGCGGATGATGCGGCGCACCGCGGCCAACCCCCGGCTGCTCGCGCTCACCGCCGGCAACCTGTCCGGCACGACCGTCCGCCCGCTGTCCCCGGTCGACCGGATGTACCAGCTCGGGCTGCTCGTCGACCGGCACGCCCACCAACCCGTCCCGCCGGCCCCGCAACGAAGTGAGCGACGATGACCAGTGCGACCACCGTGGGCACCTACCCGCCGGCCGACCTGTCGATGAACGAGACGCCGTACCCGCCGCTGCCGAGCATCCGGCGGATCGTCGAGGACGCGGCCGGTGCCCTCCAGCGGTATCCGGACCGCACCTCCGCCGCCCTGGTGGGCGCGTTGGCGGCCCGGCTGGGCGTGGGGCCGGAGTCGATCCTCGTCGGGCCCGGTTCGGCCGGGCTGTGCCAGCACCTCGTGCAGTCCCTCGGGCCGCGCCCGGAGGTGGTCCGCCCGGCGCTGTCCTTCGAGGGCTACCCGCTGATCATCCGCAACGTCGGGGCCCGGGACGTGCCCGTACCGATGGACGGGTACCGCCACGACCTGTCCGCGATGGCCGCCGCGGTGACCGACGAGACCCGGTGCGTGCTGCTGTGCAACCCCAACAATCCGACCGGGGCGGCGCTGCGCCGCGACGAGGTCGAGGAGTTCCTGGGCCGGATTCCGGCCGACGTGCCGGTGATCGTCGACGAGGCGTACCGGGAGTTCGTCACCGATCCGCAGGTGCCCGACGGGATGGAGCTGTACCGCGCCCACGACAACGTCTGCGTCCTGCGGACCTTCTCCAAGGCGTACGGGCTGGCCGCGCTGCGGATCGGCTATGCGGTGGTGCCACCCCGGCTGATGCCGTCGGCCGCGATGACGGGTGCGGTGTTCTTCCCGAACAGCCTGGCCCAGGCGGCGGCGGTGGCGAGCCTGGACGAGGCGGTCACCCCCGAGCTGACCCGGCGGTGCGCCGAGCTGGCGGCGTCGCGTACCCGGCTGGTCGACGAGCTGCGCGGCCTCGGCCTCACCGTGGCCCCCAGCGAGGCGAACTTCGTCTGGCTACCGCTGGGGGAGCGGGCGGTCCCGTTCGCCGAGCGGGCCCGGGAGGCGGGCATCCTGGTGATGGCGCTCCCCGGCGCGGGGGTACGGATCACCGTCGGCACGGACGAGGCGAACGCGCGGCTGTGCGCCGTCGTCCGTACCGCCCTGGCTACCGGACTCTGACGGGCCGGTAGGGGCCGCTCACCGGCCGGAGGGCGGCGGTGGGTGGTCCGCCGTGCCGCCCGCCCACTCGACCAGGCAGAGGTAGCGCAGGTCGGGGTCGTAGTCGGCGGCCAGCACCGGCCGGGGCCGGCCCGGGTCGGTGGCGAGCAGGTCGAGCAGGGTCCACCACAGGCCGGTGGTCGGCTGCCCCGGGGGCGTGACCGTCACCCGCTCGACGGGGTGCGCCGGCCAGGCCGTGGCGAGGTCGGCGCTCAGCAGCACCCGGACGTCGGGGCGTCCGGCCGCGAGCGCGGCCAGTTCGGACCCGGCCAGCGCGGCGACGTCGTCGGCCGCCACGTCCGGGTGCTGGCGGAGCACCGACACCCGGGCCGACGCAGCCACCACGTCACCTGTGGACGCCGCCGGGCCACCGGATCCGGGGAGCGGCCCCGCCCCGGCATCCGGCGCCGGGTCGGCTGCTGCGGTGACGCCCGCCGACACCGGTGCCGGGCTGTCGCCGGGTGCCGGGCCGTGCTCGTCCGGTGCCTGCGGTGCCGTGGTGGTGCGGTAGAGCAGGGCGACCCCCTGGTGCCGGGCCGGGCCGGGCGTCGGTGGATCGTAGGGCAGGACGGCCTGCTCGACGGCGATCAGCAGGACCCGCCGGCAACCGGCCGACGACGCGTACGCGTGGGCGATCCGCAGCGCGCTGAAGGCCGCCGCCGAGCCCTGGTCGCAGACGGCGAAGGAGAGCGGAGTCCCCGGGCAGACGTGACTGAGGTAGGTGGCGGTGGCCCGGCCGGGCAGCATGTCGTGCCGGGAGAACGCCAGGACGAGCAGGTCCACCGGTTCGTCCGGCCCGACGAGCGCCCGGATCAGCGCCTCGGCCATCTCCGCGTAGGACTGACCCAGCGAGTCGGACGCCGTGTCGAACAGGTCGGCCGGCACCTCCCTACCGTCCTGCCGGGCCAGGTCCGTCAGGTAGTGCCGGGACTGCTCCCGGTGGGCCGGGTCGTGCATCAGCCCGGCCGGCCCGGTGAAGGCCCGCCGGGCGGCCCGGATCAGGTGCAGGTCGGTCGACGGGACTGCCGGCACGGCTCTCCTTCCTCACATCGGTCGGGTGCGCACAGGGCGGTGCCGGGGCGTGGTCAGTGGACGAAGACCATCGCGGCGAAGGTCGCGCCGTCGCCGGCCCCGACGGCGGCGACCAGGTAGCGGTCACCCGGGCGCAGCAGGTCGCGGTCGCACGCGGTCAGGTAGTTGACGAACGCGTCCGCGCAGAAGACGTGGCCCGTCTCCCGGACGTTGTCGAGCAGCACCCGGTCGCGGGGGAACCCGAGCAGCCGGCAGAGCCGGTGCCAGGTCACCACGTTGACGTTGTGCGGCAGGATCAGCCGGACGTCGTCGAGGGCCACCCCGGCCACCGCCAGGGCCCGCCCGATCACCTCGGCCAGCGCCGGCCGGTACTCGCGCTGGAACTGGGCGCCGGACGCGCCGCCGGCGACGTCGAACTCGCCCCGCTGCGCGCACGCGTAGCCGAGCAGCCGGTCCCGGGGGCCGTCGGCGCTGACCAGGCACGCGGACGCCCCCTCGCTGAAGACCGAGGTCTCCGGGATGAACTGGGCGTCCCGGGTGAACGCCTTCTCCCCGGTGAGGACCAGCGCCAGCGGACCCTCGCCCGGCCCGTGCCGCCCCGCCGGCTCGGCGGCCAGGAGCCGACCGGCCAGCTCGATCGCGAGCAACGCGCTGGCACAGGACTGCTGGGTCAGGGTGAAGGCGACCGCATGACCGAGCCCCAGCGCGCGGCAGACGTCGTGCAGCGGGTTGACCGGGTACGGCACCACGACGGGGAACGCCCGCCCGTACAGCACGAACCGGACCCGGTGCTCCTGCCCGCGCAGTGCGGTGAGCCCGGTCGCCGCGTGCAGCAGCAGGTCGTGCAGGGAGAGTTCGGGATCGCGGCGGACCTGGTCCAGGCCGTGGAACCGACGGAACAGCCGGACCTGCATGTCGGTCAGCCCGAGCGGGCCGGCCAGGCTCTCGATCGGGACGCGGCGCTGCGGCAGGTGGACCGAGACCGCGTCGAGCGCCGTCATGCTGCCGGTGCCGGGGCCACCTGGCGACCAGCCACGACCGGGACCACCCGGTTGTCGAACACAGTGGACGGTGCCGTCCGTGCCCGTCGGTCGTCGATAGCCACGAGCTGAATCCCATCAGCGGCATGCGCCGATGTCAACGCGTGCCAGAATATCGACGTGGCCCGCTTCCTGTTCGTCGTACTGCCTGTGGTGTCCCACCTCAACGCCCCGCTCGCCATCGGCCAGGCGCTCCAGGCCGCCGGGCACGAGGTGGCCTGGTGCGGGCCGCGCAGCGACCTGCGCCCGCTGATCGGCCCCGACGCGACGCTCTACCCGACCGGCAAGCGGTACTTCCGCCTCGACGGCGAATCCGGCATGGCCTCGGTGCGCAGCCTCTGGGAGGGGCACGTGCTGCCGGTCAACCGCTTCATCCGGGACGCCGCCGACCGGGCGGTCGCGGACTACCGCCCCGACGTCGCCGTCGTCGACCAGTACGCGCTGGCCGGTGCGTTGGCCGCCCACCGGCACGGGGTGCCCTGGGCCACCTTCTGCGTCGGCACCCTGGAGCTCACCCCGCCGCCGGAGTACCTGCCCGAGTTCACCGACCGGGTCCGTGCGCAGTTGCCCAAGGTCTGGGCGATGACCGACCTGCCCGTCGACGAGACGATCGACCTGCGGTTCTCGCCGTACCTGGTGATCGGCCTGACCAGCACGGCGCTGACCGGCGCGACGCCACTGCCGGAGCAGTGTGTGTTGACCGGCCCGGCCCTGGGTCACCGCCCAGGCGCCCCGGGCTTCGCCTGGGACGCCTGGGACCCGACCCGCCGGCACGTGCTGGTCACCGTCGGGACGATGGCCGAGCACCTGGCCCGGGACTTCTACCAGCGGGTGGTGGCGGCGACGGCACCGCTCGCCGACCGGGTGCAGGTGGTGCTGACCGCCCCACCCGACCTGGTGCCCGACCCGCCCGCGCACGTGCTTGTCGCGCCCCGGGTGCCGGTGCTGGAGCTGATGCCCCGGCTCGACGCGCTGGTCTCCCACGGGGGGCTGGGCACCGTCACCGAGGCGCTGGCCCACGGCGTTCCGGTGGTCGTCGCGCCGATCCGGCACGACCACCCGGCGGTGGCCCGCCAGGTGACCGAGGCGGGCGCCGGAATCGAGGTGTCCTTCCGGTCGGCGACCCCGGCCGACCTCACCGCCGCGCTCACCGCCGTCCTCGACGAACCCGGCTACCGGGCGCGGGCCCGCCGGGTCGGCGAGTCGTTCGCCGCCGCCGGCGGGGCGGTCGCGGCGGCCCGGCACCTCGCGGCCCTGGCCGCCCGACGCATCGACCATTGTCCTACGGGTACGGCCCCACTAGCCTGACCTGACGCACGGCGCAGGTGTCGCCGTCCACGGTCGACACCGACGTGGCCCGGCGTCGTCGCCGTACGAGGAGGCTCGATGATCGAGGCCACCGGCCTCCGCAAGTCCTACCGGGTCGGGCGTGGTCGCCATGCCAGCACCGTCGAGGCGGTGCGGGGGGTGGACTTCGCCGTGGGGCGCGGCGAGATCGTCGGCTTTCTCGGCCCCAACGGCGCGGGCAAGTCCACCACCCTGCGGATGCTTGCCACGCTGATCCGCCCGGACGGGGGCCGGGCGGCGATCGCGGGCGTCGACCTGCTGCGGGACCCCGCCCAGGTACGCCGGCGGATCGGCTTCGTGGCCCAGGCCAGCGGCACCTACGACGACTCGACCGCCCGCCGTGACCTGGTGCTCCAGGCCCGGCTGTACGGCCTGGCCAAGGCCGACGCGCAGCGCCGGGCCGAGGCGGCGATCGGGGCGTTCCAGCTCGCCGACTTCGCCGATCGCCGGATCCGGACCTACTCCGGGGGGCAGCGGCGTCGGCTCGACGTCGCGCTCGGGGTCATCCACTCGCCGCAGATCATCTTCCTGGACGAGCCGACCGCCGGGCTGGACCCACCCAGCCGGGTACGCATGTGGCAGGAGGTCAGGCGGTTGCGCGAGGAGGGCATGACGATCTTCCTCACCACGCACTACCTCGACGAGGCCGACACCCTGTGCGACCGCGTATCCATCATCGACGGTGGGCGGATCGTCGCCGAGGGCACCCCGTCGGATCTCAAGCGGGAGATCTCCGGGGACGTGGTCGCGATCGACCTGAACCGCACCGACGTCGCGGACGGTCCGGCCGACGCCGAGCTGCCGATCGCCACGAAGTTGCTCGCCGAACAGCCCTACGTGCACTCGTCGGAAGCCGTCGACGGCACCCTGCGGCTCTATGTGGACAGCGCCGCGACCGCCATCCCGCAGATCATGCGTACCCTGCTGGGCCGGGGGATCGAGCCCGGGGCGATCGAGGCCCGCCGACCCAGCCTGGACGACGTCTTCCTGGCCAAGACCGGCCGGTCGCTCGAGGAGTGACCGCCGGTGCGAGAGGAGCCGCAGTGAAACTGGTCCGGGACACCTGGTTGATCTTCCAGCAGGAGGTCGGCCTGATGGTGCGCAACCCGGTGATGGTGGCGTTCAGCCTGGCCCAGCCGATCACCTATCTCGTCCTGTTCGCCCCGTTCCTCAAGGTGGTGATGGTGGACCGGGGCGCCTCCACCTACGCCGACGCCTACCGCATCTACGTACCCGGCCTGTTCGTGGCGATGGGCCTGTTCGGTGGGCTGTTCGCCGGCTACGGCCTGCTGAGCGCCCTGCGCGCCGGCATCATCGACAGGTGCCGGGTGACCCCGGTCAGCCGGACCGGCCTGCTGCTGGGCCGGGCCATGATGCACGTCTGCCTGAACGTGGTGCAGGCGGTGGTCATCACGCTCGTGGCGTTGCCCTTCGGGCTGCGCGTGCAGCTGGGCAACCTGCTCGTCTCGTACGCGCTGCTGTCGGTGATGGTGCTGTTGAGCACCTCGATCTCGTACGACATCGCGCTGTTGGTGCGCAACGAGAACAGCCTCGGCGTGCTGGTCAACACCGTGGGCCAGCCGGTGTCACTACTCGCCGGGGTGCTCATCCCGCTCGTGCTGGCCCCGCTGTGGATCCAGCAGGTCGCCTTCTGGAACCCGTTCGCCTGGGCGACCAACGGGATGCGGGCGTTGTTCAACGGCCAGCTCGCCGCGCCTGTGGTCTGGCAGGGTGCTCTCATCATGATCGGGCTGGCCGCGGTCAGCCTGGTCTGGTCGTCGCACCTGTTCAACCGCGAGGTCTCCTGACGTCTGCGGATCGCGGCCTGCCGGGGCGGATCGCGGGCTGCGACGGGCGGATACCGGGCCGGCGTACCCAGAATTGATGTTGGCCATTGTCTGCCGGGGGTCGGCGCTCTAGCCTGAGCGTGTCCCAGATCGGCCGTCGCGCCGGGGTGCGGCGGCCGTGAGCGTGTCAGATGAGGAGACAACTCGTTGGGTGCCGACAACTTCCGGGCGACCCTGGCGGCCGACATGGAGCTGGGGGCCGGCAACGTGCTGCTCAGACTGGCCGAACACGGCGTCGACCCGGACTCACCACGGATCACCTTCGACGTCGACGTGGACGGCATCCCCGCCTGGACGCCGCTGTCCCTGGCCACCCTGACCGAGCGGGTCGCCGCCCGGGCGGACTGGTTCCGGCGACGCGGCATCGGCTGGCGGGACCCGGTCGCGGTCTACGTGACGTCCGCGCCCGACGTGTTCCTCAACTTCCTGGCCCTCACCCGGCTCGGCGCGATCCCGGCCCTGATGAACGGCAACATGCCGATCGAGTTGGCGGCCGAGTTCATCAGGCGGCTGCGCGGCGTCGGGGTGGTCGTCGACGCCGACCACGCCGCGCTGCGCGAGCACGACCTCGGGGTGCCGATCCTCGGTGACGCGGCGGAGACCGGCACCGGCGACCCCGACCAGGCCCCACCGCACTACCGCCACCACCCCGAGGACCCGGTCGTCATCACCCACTCGTCGGGCACCACCCGGGTACCGGCCGCGATCGTCCACTCGCACCACGGGCTGTTCGCCGCCATCCGGGCGGTCCGGCTCACCGAGTCCCGCCCGTACGGCGAGGTGCGGGAGCTCTCCGTGCTGCCGGCCGCGCACACCGCCGGCATCATCACCGTCAACCAGGCGCTCTGCAACGGTTACCAGTTGCTCTACCTGTCAGCGCAGGGCGGCCCGTTCGCGCGCAGTGCCGAGACGATCCTCGACGCCATCGAGCGCTGGCGACCGACCGGCGTCTTCGGCTTCGCGGTGACCTGGTCCGAGCTGGCCCGGTACGACCTGACCACCCGTGACCTGAGTTCGGTGCGCAACTGGTTCAACACCGGGGACTGCGCCCACGAGTCGCACGTCCGCCGGCTGGTCGCGGTGGGCAGCCACCCCACGTACACCCGGGAGGGCATGGTCGACGTGCCCGGCTCCAAGTTCGTCGACATGCTCGGCTCCACCGAGATGGGCCACGGCGCTTTCCGGATCAGCCACCGCCTCGGCAGCGACCACTACGACCGCTGCGTCGGCAAGCCGTACCCGTTCGCGCAGATCGCCCTGCTCGACGTGACCACCGGCGAGGAGGTCGCCGAGGGGGAGGTGGGGCACGTCGGGCTCAAGTCACCGACGTTGGCGCTCGGGTACTGGAACGACTCGGTCAACACCTTCCGCACCAGGCTCAACGGCTACTACCTGACCGGTGACCTGATGTACCGCGACCCGGAGGGCAACTACCACCACGTCGACCGGGCCAGCGACGCGGTCGACCTGGGCGACGGCAACTGGCTCTACACGGCGCTGTCCGAGGAGCGCCTCCTGAAACACTGCCCGGACGTCCGCGACTGCACCGTCATCGCGGCCCGGGAGGCCGACGACCGGATCGTCACCGAGGTGCTGCTCCTGCTCGCCGAGGACGCCGACCCGGCGCTCGACCGGTCCGACCAGGTCCGCACCGCGCTCGGCCCGGTGGTCGGCGGGACGCTCCGACGGGTGGTCACGGTGCCCGCCGACGGGGTGGTGATGGGCCCGACGGGCAAGGTCCGCAAGTTCCTGATGCGCCAACGACTGCTGGCCGACGCGGGGACCCCCGCCACCGGCTGACCCGTCGCCCCGCTGCGTTCTCGCCGTGGTCGGCCTGGCTGCCCTTCGTCGTGCTCGGGCCGGCTGCACTCTTGTCGTGGTCGGGGGGCACCTTGGTTGTGGTCGGGCCGGCTGCGCCTGTCGTGGTCGGGGCCGGCAGCACCTTGGTCGCGGCTGCCTGGCTGGGCCGCCTGGTCGTTCTGGCTGTCACCCGGCCGGTCGCTGTAGGCGACGTCGGTGCCCGGCCCCCCTCGCACCGGGCGGGCCGGCCCATGCCCGGACAGCCTTATGTCCCACCGTCATAAATATGACGGTGGGACATAAGGCTGTCCGCGACAACACCTTCCGGGCGGCCAGCCGGCACACTGGCAGTTCGGCCCGAGCCGCCACGCCCACGACACTTTCTGGCCTGCCCGGGCACTGGCAGTTGGTCCGAGCGCCGCGCCCACAACACTCCCGGGCGGGCGGGCGGGCGGCAGCCGGCATCGGCGGCTCGGGGCCTGAGCCGCCACGCCCACCGACCGGCCGCTCGCGGGCACCCGTGCACCCGCCGGTCCGGTTAGACCTGCCGGACCTGCCGGACCTGCCGGACCTGCCGGACCTGCCGGACCCGGCGGGCCTGGTGGACCGGTCGGGCCCGGCGGGCCTGGTGGACCGGTCGGGCCCGGCGGGTTGGCCGGGCCCGACCGGCGTCACCGCAGTCGGGACTCGATCGCCTCGATGATGCGGGGGCGGAGTTCGGCGGCCCGGATCACCGCGTCGACCGAGCCGACCTCCACCGCCCGCTGGATGTTGTGCACCCGGTCGAACTCCGCCGCCACCTCGCCGAGCTTCTCGGCGCGGACCGACGAGCGGATCTCGTCGAGTTCTGCGGTCAACGACGCCCGCTCGGTGCCGGCAGCCGCCGCGACCCGGGCCTCCAGGTCGCGTACCCGCAGGTCGGCAGCGGTACGGGCGTTGACGTCGCCGGAGAACACCACCGCCGCGGCCGGGGCGCCGCCGAGCACCGAGGCGAACGAGCCCTCCAGCGCCAGCACTGTCATGTTCGGGTTCAGCGCCTTGGAGAAGACCACGAACGCCCCACCGTGGTACCGGGAGATCACGCAGAACACGATCGGCCCACGGAAGTTGACGATCGCCCGACCGATCTCGGCACCGTACTCCAGTTGCAGCTTGCGCATCGACTCGGGTGAGCCGTCGAAGCCCGACAGGTTGGCCAGCACCACCAGCGGCCGGTTGCCGCTTGCCGCGTTGATCGCCCGCGCGGCCTTCTTGGACGAACGGGGGAACAGGGTGCCCGCGGTGTAGGTGTCCGGGCCGTCGGTGGGCGGGAAGCCCCGGCGGGGCACCGACCGGGACTCGATGCCGAGCAGGCAGACCGGGATGCCGCCGAGGTGGACGTCCTGCACCACCGCGGTCTCCGCGTCGGCCATGCCCGCCCAGCGCTCCAGCACCGGGTGGTCCTGGTCGGCAAGCGCCCGCATCACCGTACGGATGTCGAACGGCTTCTTGCGGTCCGGGTTCGCGGTGGCCGAGAAGATCTCGCCGACGGTGCTGAAGTCGCTGCCGGCCACGGTGTGCGGGAAGGTGGAGACGTCCCGGTCGACCGGGTCGGCGGTGGTCGCCCGGCGCGGCGCGTCCTCCCCGGGCGCGACGTACGTGTGGTCGTAGTACGACATCAGCACGTCCCGCGCCGCCGTCAGGTTGGGCGCCCAGTACTGCGCCTGCCCGTTCGGACCCATCACCCGGTCGTAGCCGCCGATGCCGAAGTTGTCCTCGGCGGAGACCCCACCGGAGAAGTCGAGCGACTGCTTGCCGGTGAGCACCATCGCGGCCTCCGGCGTCATCACCAGGATGCCCCGGGTGTGCATGAGCATCGTCGCCTCGGCGTTCCAGTACGGCTGGGCGCCCACGTTGATCCCCGCGACGACGATGTTGATCTCGCCGCCGTCCTGGGTGAACTCGACGATCCGCTTGAGCGCCGCCGCCACCCAGTCCATGTTCTCGGTGCCGGAGCTCATCGAGATCCGCGCGCCGGCCGACAACGCGTACCACTCCAGCGGCACCCGCAGCTGCTCGGCCAGGTCCAGGGCGGCGATCACCCGGCGGCACTCGGCCTCGGACAGCGCGCCGAGCGACTTGGTCGGGTCACCGAGCAGCACCACCCGGGTCACGCCCTGCGGATGCCTCGGCGTCGGCGTGGTCACCACGCCCGCCACGATCGCCGCCGTGTTGCGGCCCCGGGGCCGGTCCACCGGCACCAACGCGTGGTCGCCGTCGAGGTCGTGCTCGACGAACTGACCGAGCAGCCCGGTCAGTTCGTACGGGTAGACCGTGTTGCGGCTGCTGGCCCGCAGCACCTTGAGCCGGTAGTCGTCGAGCGGCTCGACCGGCTCGACAGGCGGCTCGCCCATGCTCAGTTCGGCTCCGCCGGTGGCGTCGAAGGAGATCCGTACCGCGATCTTGTTGAGCTCGCCGGTACGGCGGTCGCGCTGCCGCGCGATGAACAGGATCTCCTCCAGGCCGGCACCGACCGTCGTCGGGCGGACCCGCCCGGCGATCATCTCCATCTCCTCGCGGGTCAGGTCGCTCGGCGGCCAGACGTAGATGACGATCCGGTTGGTGTGGAAACGGGTCTTCGACGGGCGGCGGGTCTGCGCCCGGCGGATCGAGTCCAGGCAGGTGGCGACGATGTCCTCGGCCGTCGGCAGGGCGACCAGCCGCCCGTCCTGCTCGCGTAGCGGGGTGAGGTCACGCACCTGGGCGAACGCGACGAGCCGCTCGTCCGACGGGTTCTCCCGTGCGACGGCCTGGAAGAGGTAGACCTCCTCGTCCGACGACGGCAGCCGGGTCAGGTCGAACTTGCGCAGCCGCTCCAACTGCATCCGCTGTGCGATGTACGGGTGCAGACCCCGGATCAGCCGCTCCTCGCTCATCCCGGTGCTCGACGGGCGGAACGTGAAGTGGTGGTGCATCACCGCGCCGCCGCGCCCGGCGACGGTGGTGGTGAGCCGGCGGACCTGGGCCGGCAGCGGGTGCGCGTTGACCACCTCCAGCAGCGCGGCGGCCATCGCGTCGAAGTCCTCAGGCTGGTTCTCCCAGCCGAGGTAGATGTCGGCGTCGACGGCGGACCCGTCACCGGCCAGCTCGCCGAGCCCGCGCAGCGCGTCGCCCAGCGCGTCGAACCGTACTGCTGCGGAGAGCAGGCTGGAGTCGGCCCGCTCGGCGACCACGAACGTACAGTCGGCGACCCGACGGGTGCGTACGTCGGCGAGGCCCTTGTTGCCGTAGTACCGCCGGGTCAGCACCTCCAGCATCACCGCGTTGTCGAGGTGGTCCCGGACGAGCCGCTGGCCGAGCACCCGGACCAGTGGCTCGGTGCTGCGGACCATCTCCGCGACCCGCTCGGTGCGGTCCGCCGAGTCCGGGTGGGCGTCCAGGTGGCGCAGGTGCCGGCGGACCGAGGCGTACAGGCGGGCGCGGTTGCGCAGCAGCAGCGGCTGGGCGAACCAGGCGAACACCACGCCCCGCGCCAGGTCGGCGACCACCGGGAAACGGACCTGGGTGGCCGCCACCAGCCGCTCCAGTGCGAGGCCGGCGGGCTCGCGCAGCACCGAGTCCGGCGGGGGCTCGCGCAGCCAGGTGCGCAGTAGCGTCGCGACCACCGTGGCGTCGGCAGACGCCCGCTGCTGGGCCAGGAAGATCCGGAACACGGCCGCCTCGACCGCGGGGGTGCGCTCCAGGTCGGTGACGCCGTAGTGCCCGAGCGCCTTGGCCAGCTTGGCCTGGAAGGGCGCGGGCAGCCCGGCCCGCTCGACGTCGAGGCTCTGCAGATAGGTGTGGAAGTACTCGCGGGCGCTGGGGGCGTGGCTGTCGCCGCTGCCGTCCTCACCGGTCAGCCGGTTGCGGCTGAGTTCGGCGAGGTCGGCGAAGACGTCGACGAGGTCGATCTCCTCGGCCAGCGGGCGGTGGCCGTCCTCGAC
This sequence comes from Micromonospora sp. DSM 43699, assembly GCF_055517075.1. Taxonomy (NCBI): domain Bacteria; kingdom Bacillati; phylum Actinomycetota; class Actinomycetes; order Micromonosporales; family Micromonosporaceae; genus Micromonospora; species Micromonospora sp. DSM 43699. Next base: position 6,898 of record NZ_JBTMMT010000041.1, on the reverse strand, counting down.
GGCGGCCCGGCGCGCGGAGAGGTACTCGTCGAGCACCCGGCCGTCGTCGTGCGGGTCCACGTCGAAGCCCAGCAGCAGGCCGCGCAGGTCCTCCTGACCGCGCCGGGAACGTTCGATGGCCGGGGCCTGGTCGGGTGCGGTGGGCAGGTCCAGCGCGACCGGGGCGGCGGTGGGGGCGTCGGTGGGCTCGTCGGTGTCGTCGGCGAGCGGCTCCAGCCGCAGCAACGCCGCACCGGCCTCCACCTGGCTGCCGACGGAGACCCCGCACTCCTTGAGCCGGGCCCGGAACGGTGCCCGTAGCACCGTCTCCATCTTCATCGCCTCCAGCACCAGCACCGGTGCGCCCGCCTCCACCTCGGCGCCGACCTCCACCGGCGTCGCGACGACCAGCGCGGGCATCGGCGAGCGGACCACGCCACCCTCGTCGCGGCCGACCCGGTGGGTCACCCCGTCGACCTCGACCAGGTGGATCGCCCCGTGGGTCCCGGTGAGCAGCCGGTACCGCACGCCGTTGACGGCGATCTGGCCGGTGTGCCGGTCGAAGCGGTCCAGCTCGACGTCGGCGGTGTGCACGTCGCCACCGGCCTCGATGCCGACCCGGAACCGGTGCGCGCCGACCCGGGCCACCCGCATCCGGTAGCCGACGCCGCGCAGTTTGAGGTCCAACGGCCGACCGCTCGTGTGCTGCACCTGCGGACGCCCGCCGGACGCCGTCGACAGCAGCCGTTGCTGTTCGGCGCGCTCCTGCTCCTCGTACGCCTCGATGGCGGCGGCGGCGAGCGCGACGGCGGAGTGCCGGTGCGAGACGAGCCGGCCTTCGGCGCGTACCCGGTCGATCCATCCGGTGTCGGCGCTGGCGTCGATCACCTCGGGCTGGTCGAGCAGGTCGAGCACGAAGCTCTTGTTCGTCGCGCCGCCCTCGATGATCACCGTGGTGTTGGCCATCGCCCGGCGCAGCCGGCCGAGCGCCTCGTCGCGGTCCCGGCCGTACGCGATGATCTTCGCGATCATCGAGTCGAAGTCGGCCGGGATGGTGTCGCCCTCGCTCACCCCGGTGTCCACCCGGATGCCCGGCCCGGCGGGCAGGTCCAGCCGGGCGATCCGGCCGGGGGCCGGTGCGAAGTCGCGGTCCGGGTCCTCGGCGTTGAGCCGGGCCTCGATGGCGTGCCCGCGCTCCAGCGGCGGCACGCCGTCGAGCCGGCCACCCGCGGCGACGTGCAGTTGCGCCTTGACCAGGTCGAATCCGGTGGTCAACTCGGTGATCGGGTGCTCCACCTGGAGTCGGGTGTTGACCTCCAGGAAGGCGAACAGCCGGTCACCGGGGTGGTAGAGGAACTCGACGGTCGCCGCGCCGCGGTAGCCGACCGCGACGGCCAGCCGCTCGGCCGACGACTTGAGCTCGGCCGTCTGCTCCGGGCCGAGCACCGGCGAGGAGGACTCCTCGATGACCTTCTGGTTGCGCCGCTGCACCGAGCAGTCCCGGACGCCGAGCGCCCAGGCGGTGCCCTGACCGTCCGCGATCACCTGGACCTCGACGTGCCGGGCACCGGTGACCAGGCGCTCCAGGAACACGATCCCGCTGCCGAAGGCCCGCGCCGCCTCCTGGCTGGTGCGTTGGTAGGCGTCGGCCAGCTCGGCGTCGCTGGTGACGACCCGGATGCCCCGCCCACCGCCACCGGCGGTCGCCTTGAGCATCAGCGGGTAGCCGATCTCGGCGGCGGCGGCGATCGCGGCCTCCAGGGTCTCCACCGCGCCCCGGCTCCACGGCGCGACCGGCACGCCGACCTCCTCGGCGATCAGCTTCGCGCCGATCTTGTCGCCGAGCTTGCGCATCGCGTCCGGGCTGGGCCCGACGAAGGTGACCCCGATCTTCTCGCACAGCTCCGCGAAGGCCGGGTCCTCGGCCACGAAACCCCAGCCGACCCAGGCGGCGTCGGCCCCGGTCTCGACCAGGGCGTGCTCCAGCTTCTTCAGGTCGAGGTACGGTCGGGCGGCGGCGGGACCGAGGTCGTAGGCGATGTCGGCCTCGCGGACGAACGTCGCGGTGCGATCGACGTCGGTATGCAGGGCCACTGTCTCGATCCGGGTGTCGGTCTGCGCGGCCAGCTCTCGGACCGCGTGGATGAGGCGCATCGCGGCCTCACCCCGGTTGACGATGGCGACACGGCTGAACACCCGACCGACTCCTCCGGTAGACCCACGAGTACGCGCCGCAAGGCATCGACCCCCGACAGCGATCACCCTGCCGGGTGCCGGCCGGTAGCGCCATGTCGTAATCACCGAACCCTGAGCGGTGACCGTTGTAGGAACCCCACAAAAGTTTTTGGCCTTCCCCGCCCGTGGTGGCGGCATGGAGCCGCCCACCGCAGGTCGTGGGGTCAGGCGTCCGCCCGCATGTGCTCCCGTGCCCACGCGTCGAAGCTGGTGAGGGGGAGGCCGAGCGCCCGCGCGTCCTGCGGGCGGGCCGGCTGGGGGACCGCGTTCAGCCACTCGTGGCTGGCACCCATCGCCGGCATGCCCGCGGCGAGGGCCTCCTGCTCGGTCATCCGTGGCGCGGACAGTCGGACGCCCAGCGCCCGGGAGAGCACCTCGGCGATCTCGGTCATCGACAGGTGGTCGCTCGCCAGTTCCAGCTCGACCCGGTCGAAGCGCTCCGGGTCGGTGAAGGCCGCTGCGGCGGCCCGCCCGATGTCGTCCGTCGCGACAAGCGACAGCCGGGTCTCCGGGCGTAGGACGCTGACCAGCCCGCCCTCGACGCCACGCGGGAACAGGAAGGCCATGGACGGCAGGAAGTTGTCCATGAAGAAGCCTGGTTTGAGCAGCGTCCAGTGCCGGAAGCCGGCCGTGCGGACCCGGTCCTGGATCGCGCTCTTGGCGCCCAGGGTGGGTGCCATCGAGGCCCAGCGACCCTCGGCCCAGCCGGGCGCCTCGACGTGCTGACCGGCACCGGTGACGGAGGTGTGCACGAACTGCGGTACCCCGGCCGCCTGCGCGCCCTCGACCAGGTTGACGCCCTGGGCCACCTCGCCGGGGAAGTCGAAGCCCGCCGCGTTCATCGGGGGCATCTGCACCGAGAAGACGGCGCGGGTGCCCTCGGCGGCCCGCACCACCGAATCGCGGTCGAGCAGGTCGCCGGTGACCAGCTCGACGCCGAGCGCGGCGACGGCCCGGGCCCGTTCGGTGTCCGGATCACGGACCAGGGCGCGGACGGGGACCCCGGCGGCGCGCAGGGCGCGGACGGTGGCACCGCCCTGCCTGCCGGTCGCGCCGGTGACCAGGACGGGGGCGGAAGCTGCGAACATGGCACTCCTTCGGTTAAACGGCGGGGCCCGCCGTTTATTGTCGGGTACGATACGGCGGGCCCCGCCACTTAGCAAGCTCGGAGAGGACGCCATGCCCGACGGCCAGCGCGCCGACGCCCGGCGCAACTACGCCCGCATCCTCACCGTGGCCGAACGGGAGGTCGCCGCCCACGGGGCCGGTGCCTCCCTGGAGCAGATCGCCCGTACCGCAGGGGTCGGCTCGGCGACCGTGCGCCGGCACTTCCCCACCCGACGGGCGTTGCTGGAGGCGGTCTCCCGGGAACGGATCGAGGCCCTGCGGGTCCGCGCCGGGGAGTTGACCGACCGGGGCGACAGCCGGACGGCGCTGCTGGAATGGCTCGGTGACGTGGTCACCTACTCCGTCTCCGCCCGGGGGCTGGCAGCCGCCCTGGCCTACGACGGCGCTCCGGCCGACCCGGTGCACCAGAACAGCTGCTCGGCGGCGCTGGAGGAGGCGGCCGGGCCGTTGCTGCGCCGGGCCGTCCGCGACAACGTGATCGCGGCGGACGTCACGGTCGGGGATCTGATCACGCTGGTCGTCGGCATCGTCCTGGCCACCGAGCACCACCCCGACCCCGCCGCCCGGGCGAACCGGCTGTTCCGGATGGCCGTGGCGGGACTCAGCCCGCAGACCTGAACCCCGACAGCGGGCCGAACCGGTGAGCGTGGGAGCGGCGGGCCAGCGCGCGTGGGTGGGCCGGCCGTGGGCCGAGGGCGGGCGGTCAGCGCCTGGTGGCCGGTCGGCGGACCGGTGCGTTGTGGGTGCCGGGGTCAGGGACCGGTGGGGGCCGGTCCGCCGTCAGCCGACGCCGCGGCGGTGACCTCCCGGTGGCGGATCACCGCGATCAGCGTCGTGCCGACCGTCAACAACACGCCGGCCACGACAAGCGCCACCGCCCCGTTCACCCGCAACGTCAGCACCGCGGAGACGAAGGCGCCCAACCCCATCGCGGTGATCGCCCCGAACCGTCGCGCCCAGGCCGTACCGGGGCCGCCGGCGGCCCGGCTGTCGGTGGAGAGGTTCACCATGGTCATGGTGACCACCACCGTGGAGAGGTCCCGGATGCCGATGTGCTTGACCGCTGCGGCCTGCGCGCCGAGCACCAGGGCGAGCAGCCCGGTCGTGACCAGCATCGCCCCGTGGGTCGGCGGGCCGGTGGCGAGCCAGACCCCGGCCAGGACGAGCGTCAGCACGCTGCCGCCGACCAGGATGGCCAGGCCGGCGGCGGGCAGCGTCGCGGGACCCGACGCACGGCGGGTCAGCCGGGCGGCGAGCACCGCGCCGACCATGAACGCCAGCAGCGCCACCAGGTTGTTGAGCACCGGCAGGCCGGACACCCCGGCCAGCCCGAAACCGATGAAGAGCACGTTGCCCGTCATGTTGCCGGTGAAGACGCGGTCCAGGGCGAGGTAGCTGACGCCGTCGACCGCCCCGGTCGCCGCGGTCAGCACCAGCAGCGGTAGCTCGTACCTCTTCGTCATGGGCCCTTCCGGTGATCGTTTCCGGCCGGGAGTCTACCCATGAGCTGCGGGAACGTCCCGGGCGGCCGGGACGCCGGTCCCTGGTGGCCGGGACGCCCCGGCCCGTTGACTGGGCCCATGACCACTCTTCCGGACCATTTCCCCGCCCACGTCAAGGGCTCCTACGTCAACTGCGAGGAGTACGCCCGCGAGGCGCGGCTCACCCCGCCGCCGGACCACATCCCGGCCCACGTCAAGAACTCCTACGTCAACTGCCAGGAGTACGCCCGCGAGGCGCGACCGACCCCGTCGCCGGCCGCCGAGCACTTCCCCGAGCACGTGAAGAACTCGTACCCGACCTGCCAGGAGGCGGCGCGACCGGCCCGGCTCACCGCCGTCCCGGTGGCCGTGGCATGACCACGCTCGTCCCACCCCGGCTCGACCCCGCGTGGCGGGAGTGGCTGGTCGAGAACCTGGCCATGGGCGTGTCGGTGGCGCAGGCACGGGCCACCGCCGTCGCCGGGTCCGGCACCCCCGAGGCCGTCGACGCCGAACTGCGGGAACTGACCGACCACCCGTACTTCGCGGTGTGCCGCCGGCTCGCGCTGCGCTACGACTGGCTGGAGTCGGTGCTCGACACGTACCGGACGCTGCGCGACAGCGACGGGGGGCGGACCCTGGACCGGCGTGCGGACCTCGCGCCGGAGGAGTTCTTCTCCCGGTACTACTTCGGCAACCGACCTGTGGTGCTGGACGGCCTGATGGCCGACTGGCCCGCCCTCGGCTGGACGCTGGACGGCCTGGCGGCGGCCTGTGGCGACGCCGTGGTCGAGGTGATGACCGGGCGGGACACCAACCCGGACCACGCCTGGCAGTACGACAGGCACCGCACCAGCATGCCGTTCCGCGACTACCTGGCGCTGCTCGGCTCGGGCACCCGCACCAACGACTACTACATGGTGCCGCGCAACGAGAACTGGTCCGGGGCGCTGCGCCCGCTCGCCGCCGACATCCGCACCCCGGAGGGCATCGTGGACCCGTCGGGGCTCGGGCACCTGCTGTTGGGACCGGCCGGCACGGTGACCCCGCTGCACGTGGACAACAGCTCGGTGCTGCTCGGCCAGGTGCTCGGCCGCAAGCACGTCCGGCTGGTCCCGTCGTACGAGCGGCACCTGGTCTATCCGCGCGGCGGCACGTTCAGCGCGGTCGACGCGGCGCACCCGGACCTCACCCGGCACCCCCGGTACGCCGAGGCGACGGTGCTGGAAACGGTGCTGGAACCGGGCCAACTGCTGTTCGTCCCAGTGGGGTGGTGGCACTGGGTGGAGGCCCTGGACGTCAGCGCCACGGTCAGCTTCCACCACTTCCGCATCCCCGGTCAGAACCACAAGATGGCGACCCCGCCGGCTGCGGGGCAGAACCGGTGAGGTGGGGGCGGTCCGACCGCCCCCACCTCGGGTGGTCCCGCCGCCCGTCGTCGACATGCATTATGGTCGATCGCACTGTGGGTGATCCGGCGGGCCGGATCCGAGCGCGAAGGTGGCGACGTTGCGTTATGTCGATGGGCCGGGTGTGACCTGCGAGGTCCACGTCGAGGCGACTCCGTCCCGGGTCTGGGAACTGGTCACCGACATCCATCTGCCGGCCCGGTTGAGCCCGGAGCTGCAGCGGGTGGAGTGGCTCGACGGCACGGAGGGCCTGAAGGTGGGGGCAGGCTTCGTCGGCTACAACAGCCACTCGCACATCGGCGACTGGCGGACCGCCTCCTACGTCACCGAACTGGAGCAGCAGCGGGTCTTCGGGTGGGTCGTCACCGACCCGGACGGCACGTTCGTCAGCCCGGACGGCACCGGTCGGGCCGATCTCGCTTCACCGGCGGCCACCTGGCGCTTCGAGGTGGAACCGGAGGAGAACGGCACCCGGCTGCGGCAGTCGGTGCGGGTCGGTCCGGGCCGCTCCGGGCTCAGTCACGTGATCGACCAGGCCCCGGAGCACGAGGAACAGATGGTCGAGTTCCGGCTCGGCCAGCTCCGCTCCCACATCGACTCGGTCCTGCACGGCATCAAGGCCCTCGCAGAAGACCGAACCCCCTAACCCCCCACCCCCCCCAACCC